>NZ_JABBVZ010000008.1 GCF_012933365.1 Sulfobacillus harzensis
GAAGAACCGCTCGACTTGCATGTATTAAGCACGCCGCCAGCGTTCGTCCTGAGCCAGGATCAAACTCTCCATGACTCGTCTGTTACGACGTTGGTCGTTTGTTACGTTCGTTCATGTGGCATGATGATATAGTTTTCAAGGACCGGCACTGTCTCGCGACAGCAAAATTTATGATATCACCGTCGGTCGACAAGATCAAGCATCCGACAATTAAAACTCATTGGAGAAAGTTCCATATCTTCGGATCCTCGATGCCTAGGCGCCACAATGCTACGCCTCGCAGCTCATAACCAGATACCAGATTGATTTTGTTTAACAGCGACTGGGTGTTCTCAAACCACACGGAATGCACTTGGCCGTTTTGAAGATACTCGAAGTGATTGGACGACGATGACGCTCCATATTGCTTGGCCAAGCTCTCCGCTTGACTATAACTCAATGCTGCCGCCGTTCCGCTCCCCGACCAATCATACCCGTAGCCCGGAATACCCAAAACAACCTTAGAGGGCGGCACCGCTGAGATGGTGTAATCCAACACCTTCTTGACCCAGCTGGGTGACGCGATCGGTCCCGGAGACCCACCCGCATAATGTTGATCATAGGCCATAATCATCAATAAATCAGCCGCCTTGCCGAGCGCTCGATAGTTGTACGCCCCGGTCCAGCTGTTGTTCGGCTGATCGGCTGTCTCCGCTGGCAAAGATAAGGTTACATAATATCCATGGCGATGAAAGGTGGTCGCCAACGCCTCCACGAAGGTGGTGAATTGATGCCGGTCTTGAGGGGCAATTCCTTCCCAATCGAGATTAATCCCGTTGTATCCATTGGCCTCAACCAGGGTCAGCATATTGTCAATGGCACGCTCGCGCGCCGTCGGTGAATTCAACAATCGGCCGAACACCGACTGACCGGCCATATTTTGAACCAAGGCGAATGTCCATAGGTTGTGCTGTTCCGCCAACTTTAATACGCTGGGATCGGTCGATCCGCTAATCATGCCATTGGCGCTAATTTGATACCAAAAGGGAATAATGCCGGTCAACACCGAAAGATAATGCTGTAACATGGCGGTGGCTCCGGGCGCATTACCCGGGTCATAGAAGTAGCCCAACACCATGCCCGGAGGAAGACCGTTGACGGGGCCCGCCGCATGGCTGGTACGGGCTGTCAACGATATCGCTACGGCCCCCTTTGACTTTTCCACGCCACCAAGTAACGCGCGGTCCCAGCCGCGTACTGCCCGAGCCCACGGGCCAACAATCATGGATACGGCCACAAGAAGCAAACCCATCCAAATTGTGAGTCGCATGCGCCTCTTCGTTTGTTGACTTCGGAACACGCCCACCTGGATCCCTCCGATCCAGGATATGCCAGGAACGCTTTCGCTAGACTCTTTCCTTGCGCGCCACCACCGGATTGGGCATGGCCTTTTTCGCCTTAAGCCCCGGAACCACCCAACGGACGTAGGCCATGGTTAACGCTACAATCACACCGACAAACACCAGTGCCCAGGGAAATCCCGACTTCGTCACCGGAGTGAGAAGCGCCTCCACACCGAGTCCCAAAAATATGAGGCCAACAATCACCGGGATTACCGGATATCCCATGACGTGAAACGGGCGGGACCGATTCGGTTCACGGCGGCGCAGAGAAATCACCAGCACGGACGACAGCGCATACATGAACGATTCAACCCCTGCCCCGGCATTGATTAAAAACAAATACTGCCCTGTCGCATAGACGGCCGCCGCCAGTACAAAAGAGACAAGCGCCAAAGCCAACAGCGCATTCTCGGGAACCAGCCGTTTGTTTAACCGCGAAAACCAGCGGGGCAGGACCTTTTCTCGGGCCAATGCGTAAACAAAACGGCTGGCCGACAACAAGCCGCCGTTGAAGGTCGTCATGGCGGTCGTTAAGGTGATAAACGCCATCCACCAAAATCCGAACGGCCCCAAGGCCCGCATCCCCACCAACAGCTGCGGCACAAAGCTGGAAGCCAACGCATGCACATGAGGGAATGCCACCGTAATCGCCAAGGAAAAGAGTCCGAAGGCGATGGCGATGAGCCCCAGGGCGAGGTACATTCCGCGGGGAATGGCTCGAAAATCTTGAAACTCCTCCGCCAGGGGCGTGACCCACTCAAATCCAACGAAAATGAACACGCCCAATGCGACCGCCTCATACCACTGGCTGCCCATGTGAAAGAAATGGAACGATCCCAAATGCGGCGTTTTCAACAACACCACCACAGAAAACACCATTAAGGTGCCCAACAGAACAAAGGCATTGGTGTCCTGCACGGCGCCCGCCACCTTGATGCCGCGCGAATTGCTCCATACCACAATGCCTAGCAAGACGGCGATCCAGGCCAGAGCCGGGATGGCCGGCAGCGCAGTCGAAAACGTATGACCTAACACAAATGCATCTGCTGCAATTACAAACACCACGGTCAACATGTAGACAAAGGAACTCATCAACGACGTCTGATCATTGACACCCCGTCGAATCCAGACCCGAATGGCGGCCGCCGAAGGAAACAGCCCATTCAGCTCAGAAAAGTTGCTGCCGGCAAAGACAATCAGCACACCCGCCACCAGAATGGCCAGCCATGCGGATTGTCCTCCCGCATACTCGGCGACTTCCACGGCAGCTAAAAAGTTGACAGCAGCAGAGGCTAATCCGGCGCTCGTGGAGACCGCGGTGCGAAGAGGCAAAACACGTGAAAGGGAATTCTGCATATGCTACTCCCCCCAAATGAGGAGCGTCAAAATGTCGAGCCGCATCATGTCGTCTTGATGGCCCTTGACGAGCAAATCCCCGTTGTTGTAGGGCTCGGTGGGCGTCATTTGTCCCGAGAAAATGTCCGTCAAAATGGATTCCTGCGCCTCGATGAGCATATCCGGACTTTCTACTGCACCTGCACCACAGGACACCAGGCCACCGTCACTTACCAACCAATGGAGGTTTTGGGTGTCGTTGGGCGTCAGTTGAATCCGCCGCGACCAGTCGCGGTTCATCTCTCGAAGACGGGTATTGTTGTTGCATTGGCTAACAAATTGCTCGAGCGCTTCCATTAACGTCATGTCGTTCTTCCTTTACGAAGGATTTAGAAACAGGGTGCTGCCAGACAAGCCGCTGGCGTCGACCTTTTCGCCCCAGTCAGGATGGTCAGCCGTCAAGCCCGTTACGGCCGTTAGGGCTGCTTCAATGACGTTCGTGCCATAGCTGCGGCCATTCAGCACCGGGGTGGTGGTGACCAAGAGACGGACGCCACGCTCTGCCAGGAGCGACACATCACCGACCGTGGTCGTGTTCGTAACCACCACCTTATTCGGTAAGCTTTCCGGCATATAGCGACGAATATAATGAAAATCGCCGGCGATGATGTCGGCGTCTTCAAAATAGCTTTGATAACGCGCATCCCCAGCCTGCGTCTGTGCCTCACCTACCGGGTACAGCTGATGAAAGGGCATCTTGGCCAATTCCGGGAGCAGCTTTCGGGCCAATTCTTCCAATTCGTCCGCGGAATGGATGGGATAGTTGATACGGCTTGCGAAAATCAAATCGCCAGCCACTAACGCATAGCCTAATCGTTCAAAAGCCTCCGCCATCCCAAAGCGATCCATAGCCGACACCATCAGCACCTTTTGTCCCGGATGGATGAGTCCCTCCTCGTCAAGACGCTCCACAATGCGCCGCTCCAGCGTATTCTTTATTCCACTGCCATCGACCGCCGGCGTGCTCTGAGCTGCACTCGCCAAGCGTCGCGCATCCTGAATTTCATATCGCTGGCCGCGCACCACGAGAAACCGGTCAATGCCCCCTAGTCCAATAGCGTCCACTGTCCCATCCAGCGATGCGATGAGGGCGCAGGCCGCGTCCAAGTCGCCATCTGTTCCTCGTCGGGACACCTGTACTCTCTCACCTAAAATCGTCAACTCGGCTCGATGGTCTCGAGTACGACTGCCCAGGCTTACACTCACAACCGACTTCACCAGCGGCCTCCCTTAGTGTGCACCATTTTGTACACACTATTATAGGGAAGCATCGATTGACTGGCCAGTCCTGAGAAGCGGCCGCTCAGGCGAGCGGCCGCATGGTGGGAAACAAGATGACATCACGAATCGAGGGACTATCCGTAAGCAACATAATCAACCGGTCAATTCCAACTCCCAAACCCCCGGTGGGCGGCATCCCGTGTTCCAAAGCCAACAAGAAGTCCTCATCGAGGGGTGGCATCTCATCATTCCCGGCAGCCCTCGCCTGTTGTTGGATCGTGAATCGTTCACGCTGGTCAATGGGATCGTTCAACTCGGAAAAGGCGTTGGCCAATTCCCGTCCAGCCACAAACAGCTCAAACCGTTCGGTCAGCTCAGGATGAGCCGGATCGCGTTTGGCCAGCGGCGATATGTCCACGGGATGATGCCAAAGAAAGGTCGGCTGAATCAAATCCGGCTCCACGACCGTACCTACAATCTTGTCCATGACCTGGGCGCGGTCAAATTTGGGGTCGACCTCGATGCCTAATCGGCGGGCAAAGTCATGCGCATCTTCACGCGTGGCAACCGCCTGCCAGCGGACCCCGGTTTTTTCATACAGCCGTTCCACCAAGTCCACCCGCGGATAGGGCGGGGCGAAATTCAGCGTCTGCCCTTGATAGGTGACGGTGCTTGTCCCGAACAGATGGCGCGTCAAGCCCCCCAGCATGGACTCGACCAATTCCATGATACCTTGATAGTCGGTATAGGCTTGATACAACTCAAGCATGGTGAACTCCGGGTTGTGACGGGTCGAGATGCCCTCGTTGCGAAACACGCGGCCAATCTCGTACACCCGATCGATCCCGCCCACGATCAAGCGCTTCAAATGCAATTCAAGCGCGATGCGCAGGTACAACGGCATCCCTAACGCATTATGGTAGGTTTCAAAGGGCCGGGCTTCCGTCCCACCGGCGATGGGCTGAAGGACCGGCGTCTCCACTTCCATAAAGCGACGGCCGTGCAAAAATTCGCGTATAAACGCCAGGGTTTCGGCGCGCACTTCAAAGACGCGTCGGACATCAGGATTGGCGATTAGGTCAAGGTAGCGCTGACGGTAGCGCAAGTCCACGTTAGCCAAGCCATGATGCTTTTCTGGCAGATCGCGGAGACTCTTGGACAGCACCTCGACCGAATCCGCCTTGACCGTGACCTCTTCACGGCGGGTCTTAAACACCTCGCCGGCAACACCGACAAAGTCGCCCAAGTCCAACAAGTCCAAGAGCCCAAAGCTCGGTTCTCCCAAGACATCTTCCCGCCAATGGGTTTGGATCCTGCCGCCAGTGTCCAAAAGGTCAACAAATGCTGCCCGTCCATGTCGGCGAATGGCCGTAATCCGTCCAGCGATATGCACCCGCTGGCCTTCAAACTCGGCGTAGGACGCCTTGATGGTGCTGCTTAACGCATCGACGCCATATCGGGTGGCCTGAAATGGATCGATGCCCGCCTCCCTCATTCGGGACAGCTTCTCCAGCCGTACCTCCCGCGGATTAAATCGCCCTTCTTGATCGCCCACGCCGTCGTCCACCTACCAGTTAAGAGATTTTCACAATTTCTAAACGAATTTTGCCCACCGGCGCAGTCACTTCCACCTGATCGCCCACTTTGGCCCCAATGAGCGCTTTGCCCACGGGAGATTCGTTGGAGATGCGATTTTTCATCGGATCAGCTTCGGTGGCTCCGACGATGACATATTCTTCTTCGATGTTTTCCTCGAGATCCTTCACCGTTACGTGAGAACCGATGTGCACCATGGTCGGATCTTGCGTTTCCGCGTCCACCACGCGCGCTTGACGCAGCATTTTTTCTAGGGTTTGAATGCGGCCTTCAATAAAGGCTTGTTCATTTTTGGCATCCTCGTACTCGGAGTTCTCCGAGATATCACCGAATTCGCGTGCTGTCTTGATCCGCTCCGCAACTTCGCGCCGCTTCACGGTGGTCAAATGCTCCAGCTCAGCCTCCAGTTTTTTCAGGCCTTCAGGCGATATCAGCAACTCTTTTTCAGCCATGGGTCGTACTCCCTCTCTCTATAAAACCGTCTTTAGTATCTCGATGGTACGTGAACAGGGGCCTTACTATGCCTCTAAACGGAATCCCCCTTCGACAGCGGATCCCCGTCTCCTGCTTGACCCTGTACTTCCTTAATGATGGATTCTAACACGTCCACGTCCACCTCAACATCCCGGTTCAACGGCGTTTCCCCCAAAATGATTGGGATCACCGCGTGCATGTCCAACAAAGCGGTTAATAACCGCACCCGCATGTTGGAGGCCATGAGAATGACCGTGTCGTAACTGCGCACCTCGTGAGCGATGCGAAAAATTTCATTGACGAGCTCAATCCCACTACGCGACTCGGCGAACTCCCGCCGCTCGCGATCCGTCATCAGCCAGACAAAATCGACGCCCCACCGCTGGCATACGGCCTGGAGGCTGTCTTTGTTCGCCACCGGAAATCCGATGAGAGCGATAGAACGACCGCGCCGTACCTCGCCCAGCGATTCCAGACGCGACACAAACGCCCGATCCAGGCCCAACTGGGTGGCGGCCTCCGATTGCGACAAACCTCGGGATCGCGCCTGCAAAAGCTCTTCGACCATATTATGTATTTTCTGGACACTAATCAACTTCTCACCAATACGAACTAGTTCCATGTCAGTTCCTCATGACGCGCGTGCTCCAACCACTCGCTGATAAGCGCTGAAGCCTCTGCCTTGGTCGTAAGCTTCTGAGTCCGCTTGCGAAACTCCGCCGATCCCGGCGTACCCTTTAAATACCAGGCCAACTGCTTTCGCATTTCGGGAATGGCCACCGATTCCCCCTTAATCTCCACCATCCGATCTAAGTGCCAGCGGGCCATTTGGGCACGCTCTTCCGCCGACGGTGGGGGGAGGTGCTCGCCTTTGTCCAAATAGTGGGTCACACGCCGAAAAATCCAGGGATCGCCAAAGGAGGCTCGTCCGATCATCACGGCATCCGCCCCCGTCGTTTCTAGCATTCTCAGTGCGTCCTCCGGCGTCTCCACGTCCCCATTGCCGATTAGGGGGATGCTCACCCGCTCCCGAACTTGGCGGATAAAGTCCCAATTCGCCGGCCTTGCATATTGATCCGAGCGGGTACGCGCATGCAGGGCGATGGCCTGAGCCCCCACTTTCTCAAAGAGAGGCGCCAGATCGGGGGCCGTGATGGAATCGTGGTCCCAACCAGCCCGCATTTTGACCGTGACCGGAATTTTCACCGCCTGCACAACCGCCTCCACTACACTAACAGCACGATCGGCGTCATTCAACAGAGCCGATCCATCGCCATTGTTCACCACTTTTTTGACCGGGCAGCCCATATTAATGTCGACCAAGTCTGCCCCATGCGCTTCCGCTTCTACCGCCGCCTGGGCCATCAATTCGGGATCGCTGCCCGCAATTTGAATGCCGACAGGCGTCTCCCCAGGATCCAATTCCATGAGCCAGTAGCTCTTGGCGCTGCGATGCGCCAAAGCATTGGCGTTTACCATCTCGGTGGTGCACAACGAGGCCCCCTGGCTCCGCGAAATGGCCCTAAAGGCGCGATTGGATACGCCGGCCATGGGCGCCAACAAAATCGGTGGATCGATGACAGTGTTGCCAATCTTCACTTCACGAAGCCTCCTTCCGATTTAACTGAGACATTGTACCACACACGTCACATCGCCTATGGCGCACGTCGTCCGATATCATCGGCTACGAAAGCGGTAAGTATACCGTTTAGGGCGCCATGAACGCCTGTGCGGGCACCTCCGGGCCATGGGAAAACACCCAGTGGCCCCAATCCCGGGTGGGGCCTGTCTCGCTCAGCACATCATATACACGATGACTCATCACATAGTAGCCAGGATGTGATTTCATCCAGGGAATCACCGCCAAGGCCTCATTTTTATTCAAAAAACGCGACATCCAAGCGAGCACAGCATCCGCATCTCCGGCCTCCAGCCACAACCAGGCGTCGGCCACCGCCATGGCGCGCCGTCTTTGCAACCATTGGCTAATATAGCGCTCTTTGGCCGGGAGCCAATCGGGCCATAATCCCCGCACCAGATCAGCGACTGCCATAAGCCCCCCTTCAAGCAGCGGCGGTTGGGTCAGAGCCCAGCTCAGGCGATCCGAGCCATTTTGGCGCCGCCAGAGGGAGAGCACCGATCCCAATGCCACCGACGGATCATAGAGGTCGCCATGAAATAAGATATCGGCCTCGTCACCCGGGCGCAGCCACCATTGTGCCAGACCGGGCACCACCACCTCTTGAATTTGCGGCGCGCGCGGTTCCGAACGTCCTAGCAGGTGTGCCGTGGGAATGGGCTTTCCCACCGCAATAGGCGCTTCCAATGACATCGCCTCTCGTCGATCACGCCATTCCTCCACCGACACATGGGCGCTCACCGCCCACGGAATGGGCTCTTGCTCCGCCGCACTCTGGGCGGCCTCCACGTAGGATTGAAGCGCGTCAGCAACGCGGCTTATGAGCGTCTCTTCGACGGGCAGGCTTTTCACTTGGCGCTTCAACCGGGAAGCTTCCCCCATCATGCGGGTACGACGCCAAAAGTTGGCCGCGGCGACATCCCTGACCTGGCCGAGCCAATCGGCCATCCCTTGGATGAGCACATCCCGATTGACCAGGGAAGCCTGGGGGTCAAGAAGTTCGGTGATGGTGACAACCAAATTGGCATAGCGAAGCGGCTCCGCAGCGTCGGCGAAGCTCCCCGCCAAGATGCGGTTGGCCGTATTGCGGGCAAATCGTCCCCAATGCACCACTTCAGGCTCATCCCGTTCCACGGTGTCCTTGGCCAGACGTCGCCAATCCTCCGCCTCCCGTCCAAACGCCGTGCGCGACCATTCAATCCAAAAGCTGGCCGGCGGCTTGCCCTCGCTATTCCACCACCAGTGCGTGAGAGGATAGCGGTGCGCCAACAAGGACCAGAAACTGGCCTCGAGCCTTCCCTTGTCCGCTCCATCCGTATCGCCCATGCTCTCCCTCCTCGGGATAAGGGTATGCGCGAACGGCAGCAGACACTACTGACCTCGAAACTGAGGTTGGCGTTTTTCCAAAAAGGCAGCCGTTCCTTCGCGACCGTCATCGGACACGGCTAGTTGGGCAAAAGCGGTTGCCTCACGGGCTAAGCCCTCGGCGAGAGTCCAATCGCGGCTGCCGGCGACCATCTGTTTAGCCGCTTTTAGCGCTAGCGGCGCCTTGGCGGCCAACGTCCGGGCCCGGCGCATACACTCCGCCATCAATTCGTCGGCTTCCACTACGGCATCCACCAAACCCAACGCTTGGGCATCGTTGGCTGTCACCGGCTCCCCCGATGCGACCATCCACAGCGCCCGGCCCGGGCCAACCAAGCGACTCAATCTTTGGGTGCCGCCGAACCCGGGAATAATGCCGAGGTTAATCTCGGGTTGGCCTAGACGAGCTGTCTTTGACGCAATTCGCATATCCAAAGCCATGGCTAACTCCATTCCGCCACCGAGCGCATACCCGTTAATCGCAGCAATAAAGATGAGAGGGCTATCCTGAAAGCGCTGAAACAGCCGCTGACCCCGTTCGGCGAATTGCTCTGCCGCGGCATGGTTGGGAATCCCGTGAATAGCTCCGATGTCCGCTCCGGCCACGAACGCCTTGGAACCCGCTCCGGTGACAATCACTACCCGGGCATCGGCCTTGGACTCCAACGCATTAAGGGTTTCCTCCAGCTGATCTAACACCTGTTCATTCAACGCGTTGAGCGCGTGTTCGCGCTGGATGCGCAACACATAGATGCCCGGTTCCCAAAGTTCCGAGCGAACCCACGTTTCCGCCATCGCATACCTCTCCTTAACAATGAATTAATCCTCTATGTCAGCGTCGGCCGACGATTTCTCACGCCCTGGACATTCCTCTATGACGGTGATGTTATATCGTCTGCCCCAAACGATGCCACCGGCTCCCGCTCGGTTTGCCAGGTTTCCAGCGGCCCGCCATAAGGCTTGTACACGAGTTCGACCAGGGCTCGCAACGCCTCAAAACGGCGCGTCACCGGAAGATGATGGCTAATCACACCTCGGCATTGAAAAGCCAATTGGGGACTTAAACGGGCCAGATCGGATAGCAAATATTTCGCCTTCGGTTCCCAGTACCGATGCGCCTTGTACCAGCCTTCCAGTAACCGTTGCATCAAGAGGCCCATCAAATACGAGGCCGCATCCGGATCTTCGCTAAGCAAATCCTCAATATCTTTCATGAGGTCCAAAGTTTCGTAGCGCCATTGGTCGCGTTCCGCAGCCGACCAGGGCCGCCGCGGCCCGCGCCACATGGCGTCGGCGTCGCGCACCAAGCCGGCCAGGGTTCCCATCCGGTCAAAGACCACCTTTCCACGAGCGAACATGCCCACGGTGGCAGCCTCCTGATCGTGCAACTCACGCCGAATTTGATCGACCGGGTTTAAAAACAGCTCGATCTCGTCGTGCCCAACGCGAAACAAGCGACGCTGACGCCACAACTGATCGTGAATCACAAAGAAGTCCCAGTCGCTATTAGGCCAGGGGTCGCCGTAGGCCCGCGACCCGGTCCATAAAATACCCATGAGGTGCGTTCCCAGCTCGTCAAGCATAATTCGCTGTACATGCTCGACAACCGGGGGGTGTGTTGGCTCCATGTTACTCCCCTTTGCATCGCTAACCGACAGGCTCCCCATGAATCCCTGCCGGCGCTAACGTTGGGTCACAGCCTAAAAAGCCATTTCGTGCAACGGACGCGCATCCTAGGCTTCCTCCATGTCACCAGGATTGATCCCGTGGCGGGGTTGCCCTGAACGCCCCATGCAAGGACCCCGCAAACAAAAAGCAAGCATCCCTAAATAGGTGTCACCGCTGGAGCGAGACCGCATCCCGTCCCATCCCGAGCCGTTGTTGCCCTCGTGACAGGGTGAAGGACACGCGCCCACGTCCTAGGAGATTTTTTCCATCTCATGGTACCATAGCCCCCGCGGAAGATCAGTCCCCCGTCTCATTGTGCCGCCAAACGGTCAGTCCGTCGCTCACCCAGATGGCGGTGGGATAGTCCAAAAACAAGCCGGTATCCACCACCCCGTCAATCCGCTTTAATTCATGATGGAGCATGTCGGGAACTGCGATGTTCCCGATCGCCAAGTCGGCTATGTAAAGACCGTCATCGGTCACGACGGGACCCTCTCCTTTTCGCCTTAACGAAGCCGTACCGACGCCCAAGCCGTTCAGGCGCGAGAGCGTCTGCCGCCAGCCAAAAGGAATGATGGCAATGGGCAGGCGCACCCGTTTGAAGGCATTCATCACCTTCGAGGAATCGACCAGAATCATGGTGTGACGGGCGGCGGCGATAACCAGGCGCTCGCGCACTAATGCTGCCCCGCCACCTTTAATCAGGGCACCATGCGCGTCAACCGCATCGGCTCCATCCACCGCGAGATCCACGTGCTCGAGACTCTCTAAGGGCACCACATCAAGTCCTAGCTGACGCGCCTGCTCTTCACTGGCATGGGACGCGGCGGTGATGGTCAACGGCATGGGAACTTCTTGACGATAACGGGCCAGCGCCTGAATAAAGGCAGACACGGTACTGCCAGACCCAATGCCTAGGATGCGCACATCTTGAATTTGCTGAGCAGCCCACCGTCCCAATGCCTCTTTGGCACGATGCCATGGATCCTCCATCGCTATCCCCCTATTGCCGCGTTTGGCGCCATTGTAGCACTTATCCCCCCGAGGACAGAGCCGCCACAGCTTGCCAAAGACGTCCCGAGTGCGGGTTGGAGAGAGCGATGCCCTGGATGGAGACAATCCAACCTTTATCCACCAACACCGTGATGACGCGACCGTGGCTTGGATATAGTTTCAACGAGGCGCGGTCGCGAATGAACGGTGCGCTAAACGGCGCATAGGGGGAACGCGGCTGATTCAGCACCCGCACCAACGCCGCGATCTTCGAACGCTTGGCGGTGCGGATCGGTATCATTCGTCCCCCTTCATGAATCATGCCCGCCACGCGACGGATGTCCTTTGGAATGAGGGTGTTTCGTGGTCGAGGCGGGATCACCTGATCGATGGCGGTAATGACGTAGAGCGTTTGATGGGGGCTGGCAGGATAAAAGGCGATATCCCAGGTGAGCGCGCTGTCCGCGTTCTTGGCATAGGTTATGTCCTCAACTTCCGCCCCGCGGCCATTCTCAGCCCTACTGTAGGAAATTGCCATGTCGCCATGATCGGAAAAATATGTCCGGTACCACCGCATCACCATTTTGGGCGATTTCGGCGCTGACCAAACGCGGGTTGAACCCTGTCGGGCATAGGGAGAGACAGACAGCGATTGTCCCATACCCGGGGGCCACGATTGGCGCGATATGCGGCTATGTGGGTACAATGGAGCCTGGATGGTGGTAACACCGAAAATGGGATGAGGTTTCACGCCGGCGTTCCCGTGCGCATTCCTTAGAACTAGGGTCACGGTCTTGGATCCGCCGCCACTGGGCTTTTCGGACGGACCTGGCGCGGCCAGTGACAGCACGCTGATGCCCATCGCTAATATCACCGAAAGTCCCACCCTCATGGCATGCGCCCCTCCACTTTTGTTAGCAGGCATAACGGGCACATTGCCGATTGTGTTTCACGGGGAGTCGGTCTCAAGATAGACTCCCATAGTCTGAAGGCCCACGCGACCCGGTCCTGTGAAGCGGTTGAGGGCAAAGGAGGACGAAGCGAACAATCCGGCCGAAACGTTGATAGGTACAGTCGTCATTTTTACTGACGGATCCTTATAGCACCATCGACTAGGCTCGACGTCCAGATGCTCGCCGGGCCCCAACTCCACCTCAATGGCATTGCCATGTACGTGCACCCACACCACGCCCGCCTCGCGCCCGGCATGAAAGGTGTCCACAAAGAAACCGTTCCCCCCAAAGAGCAGATTGGCCAATCCACGGACTCGGGTAAAGCCGTAGGATAAAGTGTCGGTCGCGGCCAGGAATTGATGCTCACGCACTTCCAAGGTTTGGCCGGGCGCAATGGGCACGCCGACAATTTCGCCCGCAGCGCCGCGCCCAAGGGCTACTCGCCCCCGTCCGGATGCGCGGGCCAAAATGATGGGCATCTTGCCGATCATCCGCTTCATGGCTCCCTTAGGAATGGAACCCGAAATCGCCACGTTCGGGTCGCGGTACATTAACACATAGTGCTCAAAAAAGAGCGTATAGGAACCATCCAATATCCATTCGACCGCAGGCGCAAGACTCCCGCGCACAGAGAACTCAATATCATCTAGGGAACGCAATCCACGCTCGCCCGGCAATTCACGAAATTCCATCGCTTAACCATCCTTTCCGAGGCCTCATTTCAACTATAATCCTGATAAAGGAGGAAGCGGATGCCTTATTTCGTTCGCCGCGAAACCGATCTGGCACGATTCCAGCTACGAGCCGTCCCCTATTTGCGTGCGCATGAGGCGGCCAACAATCTTATTCTCGGCCTCTTGAGCCGAAGTCACGTCGATTGCCCCCCGGAAATTATGGCCTGGGTCGAGAACCAAGATGGGATCTGTCTTGTCGCCTTAAAAACCGACCCCGCCCATAATCTCATTCTGTCCTTCGGATTCCATCCGTCGGCGGCTTCTGTACTCGCACGTCATTTGATTCAATCAGGGGTCTTGCTGCCGGGCGTCCTGGGCCCACGGGACAGCGTGGCTGAATTTGTCGACACCTGGATCAGCAGGGCAGCGGGGGTCAAAGCGGAACTCGCCATGCGCGAGCGTATATATCAGGCCGACACCGTTGTCCCCCCACAAAGGACAGCGGGCGCGGCACGCTTAGCGACCGCAGCCGACATCGACGCCCTCGTCCCTGGTGTTCGAGCCTTCATCGAAGAGGCCATGCCCGAAAGTGACCCCGAAGAGGCTCCAACACTTGTCGAGAAGAAAATCCGGGAAGGCTTCCCCAAGGGGGGGTACTGGTTGTGGGAAGTCGACGGACGGTGGGTTAGTTTGGCCGGATTCGGCGGCCCTACCGGTCATGGCATCCGTGTGGGTCCTGTGTACACGCCGCCAGCGCACCGGGCTCGGGGGTATGGCTCTCAAGTCGTCGGCTCACTCACCCAAACCTTGCTCAAGGCGGGCTACGATCACGTGTTCTTGTTCACCGATCTTGCTAATCCGACTTCCAACTCCATCTACCAACGGCTCGGCTATCGGCCTGTCACCGATGTGGACCAGATTCAATTTCGCCGCCTGTAAGCCAGTCATTGGCAAAGCGCAAGCCCTCCAACGTCAACCGTGGTTCGAGACGCACTGCCAAGCCAAGATGAGGTTGAAGTCGAGCCGCCCATCCCCCAGTGAGAATGATGGGGGCTGCCGCGCCAATGCTCTGACGGGTATTTTCGATAAGCGATTTGACCATGCCCGCAAACCCCTGCCCCACACCGGCACGAATGGCCTGCTCGGTATTCTTGCCAATCATCCAGGGCTCGATGGCCGGTGTCACGTGAGGCAAGCGGGCCGTCCCTTCAGCCAAAGCCTGGGCCAAAAAGTGCGGCCCCGGCGCGATCGCACCGCCAACGAAGACGCCGTCAACCACCGCATCCACCGTAGCCGTGGTTCCGACATCGACCACCACAACGGACTGTCGGGCCAGCCGCCAGGCCCCCAATGCGTTGACAAAGCGATCCGGGCCCAAATTCTGAGGCGGATAGTCGACGCCGAGCCCGTAGCCCGGTGGCACAACCTCCACAGGCGCGCTTTGACTGACGCTTTCCAACACGCGAAGAAAAAACGGCGTCAGGAGGGGAACGACCGACGCCACAATGGCGCGATCAACCCATTGTACCTTCGACTCCAGCAACAATCCCCGCACGAATAGACGGTATTCATCCGGTGTACGCTTCAAGTCAGTCGCCAACCGCCATTCCTCAATCCATTGGCCGTTGTCCCAAAGCCCAATTTTGATATGGGTATTGCCGATATCAATTGCAAGCAAGCGCGGCACGTTGCCCCTCCTCCATCAAGTCAGCCTTATGCTATCACACTTCATTTCACCGCCGCCCGCTTTTTGCTGGAAATGCCAACTCCAGATTCCCTTTGATAAAATAGAATTCAACAACGGGAGGAGGGGCTCATATGCTTATGCCCGTGGAAGAGGCGCAAAAACATATTCTGGAGGGTGTAGGTCCGCTTGACCGTAAGGAGACGCGAACGCTTTCCGAAGCTCTTGGATGTCTATTGGGTGAAGACGTGCGGGCTGATCATGATATTCCTCCCTTTACCAACAGTTCCATGGACGGCTATGCGGTCCGAAGCCAAGACGTCCAAGATGCCTCGCCAGAACACCCTGTGCGCCTTCGCGTGCTGGATGTGATTCGGGCGGGGCACCCGGTCAACGCCCCGCTGGAACCCCTCACCGCCTATAAGATAATGACCGGGGCGCCCGTCCCGACCACGGCGGATGCTGTGGTACCGATCGAGTGGACCCGGGAAGACCGGGGCAATGGCGTTGTTATTCTTCGCGACGCGCCATCGGGAGCCCATGTTCGCCGTCAAGGCGAGGACATGCAGGCAGGAGCGGTTGTTCTTAAGAAGGGGATGTTCATCACCCCGCCGATCGTGGGCATTTTAGCGTCGGTGGGCCAAAGCCGCGTCCCGATAGCGGCCCCGCCCAAAGTCGGCATTCTGTCCACAGGCGACGAACTTCGCGAGCCATCCGAGCCCTTGTTTCCGGGAACCATTCGCAACTCCAATGGCTACGCCATCATGGCGGCTATTCAAGAAGCTGGTGGCCATCCGCTCTTATATCCCAGCGCACCCGACGATCCCCAGGCCATCAAGGAGCTCTTCACACGCGCTTCAACGGAATGCGATGTGCTGGTGAGTTCCGGCGGTGTGTCCGTCGGCGATTTTGACTTCGTCAAGCCTGTGATTGAATCGTTAGGGCAGTTAAGCTTATGGCGCGTTAACCTAAAACCCGGAAAACCCTTAGCCTATGGCCAAGTCTTGGGCAAACCCATTCTTGGTCTACCCGGAAACCCGGTATCGGCACTAGTCACGTTTGAGCTGTTTGTCCGGCCCCTCATCCGCACTATGCTGGGTGATGCGCATTGGCAACGACCCGTGGTGAGATTGCCGCTTTCGACCGATTTTCCCCATGTGGAAGATAGACGCCAGTACGTTCGCTCCCGTCTCATCATGCAAGGAGGCCATCTGATGCTGTGGCCCCACACCAATCAAGGCTCGGCCGTACAAAGCTCATGGGAAGACGTGGACGCACTCATGATCGTACCCGAGAACACCGGCCCATATCGGGCGGGAGAAACCCTCGACGCCATGCTATTGTCGGTCAGCCATATTCGTTCCCGTTGACGTTTTGCGGGAGTCGACATAGTATAAGATGAAACGTGACAACAATACCTTCGGGGCGTGGTGAGGCCCAAACGGGCCAATTCCCGACCGGCGGTAATCTCGGAAACGAGTAGCCCGCGAGCCGAAAAGGCAGGAGACCGGTGAGATTCCGGCGCCGACAGTACAGTCTGGATGGGAGAAGGTAGGCGGCTCTGTCGGAGTCTGTCTCAACATCTTTCCATCCCCCGAACGGGGGATTTTTTTGATGGTGGTGATGTGATGACCAGCTCTTACATGCGTCGAGCACTGGCTTTAGCCAAGCGCGGATTGGGCCATACTTCTCCCAATCCTATGGTCGGCGCCGTGCTGGTTGACAATCAGGGCCGAATTGTGGCCGAAGGATATCACAAAAAAGCTGGCAGTGCCCATGCTGAAGCCGCTGCCCTTAAAAAGGCCGGCGAAAAAGCGCATGGCACCACCCTGTATGTCACGTTGGAACCGTGCAACCATACCGGGCGAACCCCACCCTGCACGGACGCCATTATCAAATCCGGTGTCCAGCGAGTGGTTGTAGCGGCGGTGGATCCCAACCCGTATGTCGCTGGAGGCGGCGTCGAGCGACTTGAAGCGGCCGGTGTGGAGGTCTTAGTGGGCGACGGCGCTGAGGAAGCTTGGGAACTGAATCGAGCTTTTTTTACCTGGAGTCAACGCCATCGCCCCTGGGTGACGCTCAAGGCGGCCATGACGCTGGATGGCAAGGTCGCCTCTGTGAACGGTCAGTCGAAGTACCTCACCTCAGAGGCAGCCCTTCAGCATGCGCATGAGCTCCGGCGCACCCACGACGCTATTTTAGTGGGATCGTCCACCGTGCTGGCTGACAATCCCTCATTGACATATCGCGGGAGCCGCAATGGGCATGATCCCGTGCGGGTGGTGCTGGACGGTCGTGGACGCATCCCCGCTACCAGCCAGGTGTTTCAGAACCAGTCCCATGCTCCGACGCTGGTATTTTCCAGTGAAGACGCGCCGTCTTCTTGGGAACGAGACATCTTCAGCGCCGGAGGCGAGGTAGTCATGGTGGGCCGCAACCCGGACGGCCTGCTAGACCTGAGCGAGGTGCTGGGCTATTTGGCCGACCGCCACATCCTCTCCCTGTTAGTGGAAGGTGGCCCCACCGTTCATGCCAGTTTCATTCAGCATCAACTGGCCGACGCATGGGTGGGTTACCTGGCTCCCCTGATTCTGGGTGGCCAGTCGGCCCCGAGTCCTGTCGCGGGTCCCGGCTTTGATTTGGGCACGGCACCGCGACTCACCATGGAGGACACACGTCGTCTCGGTCCCGATATCGTTTACGAGGCCCGATTTCATTCTGTTAGAAACGAGGATACCGATGTTTACCGGACTAATTGAATCCATTGGGCGCCTTCGCGCCAACACCGTCCAAAATGATGGGATATCTCGGCGCTTGATCATTGAGACGTCTCTAGCCGCCCATCTGGATCTGGGCGAGTCGATTGCCGTCAACGGCGTCTGTCTTACCGTGGTTGAACAAGATGAGACGGCCTTCGAAGTCGATGTCAGCCCGACCACCTTGAATCTAACCACGCTGGGGCATCTCACGCCGGGGAGCCGCGTTAACCTTGAGCGTGCCCTCACGCCGGCGACGCGGTTGGGTGGGCACTGGGTCTTAGGGCATGTGGATACACGGGGCACTGTACGGTCCATCCGCGAAGAAGGCGACGCCCACCACATCGAGGTGGCGTATCCGCCGAGGTATGCGGGCTGGGTGTTGCCCCAAGGATCCATCACGTTCGATGGGGTGAGCCTGACTATTGTGGCGCGCAGCGACGATTGGGTGAAAGTCACCATTATCCCCCACACTTGGGAGCACACCACCATTGGTGATTGGATAGTGAATGCCTCGGTCAACATCGAATTCGATGTGCTGGGAAAATATGTGGAACATCTGTTGGCCCCCTATAGCGGCAGAAAAGAGGAGCGTCCATGAGCGATTATCCCTTCCAATCTATCGAGGAGGCCATTCGGGCCATTCAAGCGGGCCAAATGATTATTGTGGTCGACGACGAATCACGTGAAAACGAGGGCGATCTTATTATCGCCGCCCGCCATGCCACCGCGGACGCTATTAATTTTATGGCGCAATACGGCCGCGGACTCATCTGTGTTCCCATGGATGCTGCCTGGTTGGACCGCCTCCAATTGCCTCCCATGGTAGAGGTCTCCGAAGACTCCATGAAGACTGCCTTCACGGTCTCCGTGGACGCACGCCATCATACCACCACGGGAATTTCCGCCCATGATCGCGCGCAGACCGTGCAGGTTTTGGCCAATCCCACGTCACGCCCAGAAGATTTAGTACGCCCGGGCCACATGTTCCCGCTCCGGGCGAAACCCGGCGGGGTGCTGCGCCGGCCCGGACACACTGAGGCGGCCGTGGATCTGGCCGTTCTCGCCGGTCTCGAACCGGTCGCGGTGATCTGCGAAATTATGAAACCGGACGGCACCATGGCGCGGTTGGCGGATCTTACGGAATTTGCCGCGACCCACCATCTGGTGTTGATTAGCATTCAAGATCTCATCCGGTACCGGTTAGCCCAGGAGACGCTCTACGTCCGTGACGCGGAGACTACCCTGCCGACCCGCTATGGCACTTTTCGGGCGGTCGCCTATACGGAAAAGCTAAACGGTGCGACCCACCTGGCTCTCACCATGGGGAACATAGCGGATGGGACGCCGGTATTAACGCGTGTGCATTCGGAATGCTTGACGGGCGACGTTTTTGGCTCCTTGCGATGCGATTGTGGAGAGCAGTTGGATCAGGCGCTCCGCCAGATTGCCGAGGAAGGCCGTGGCTGTCTCTTATATATGCGACAGGAAGGCCGTGGTATTGGATTGGCCAATAAGATTAAGGCCTATGCGCTGCAGGAAACCGGCATGGATACCGTGGCTGCTAATTTAGCCCTCGGCTTCCCGCCCGATATGCGCGACTATGGGGTTGGCGCCCAAATTCTTCGGGACTTGGGCATTCGTGAGTTGAGGCTCCTCACCAATAACCCCGACAAATACTACGCGCTGGAAGGCTACGGCCTTCGCATCGTCGAACGCGTCCCTATTGAGGTGGGAGAACACCCCGAAAACCAACACTACTTGAAGACGAAAAGAGACAAGATGGGCCATTGGATTTCCACCATCTAGTCATTTTGGGAGGCCGATGATGTCATCATTTGAAGGAACCTGGGGGTTTCCCCCAAACGCGCGTGTCGCTGTGATTGTGGCGCGTTTCAACCAAACCATTACTCAGAACCTGTTGGACGGCGCCTTGGAGACCTTGAGGCGTTTAGGTGCTCCGCCAAGTGCCATCGACGTCATATGGGTTCCCGGTGCTTTTGAAATCCCCGGAACGGCAGCACGCCTGCACGATCGTTATGACGCCCTCATCACGCTCGGAGCGGTGATCCGCGGCGAGACCCCGCATTTTGATTACGTCGCCGGAGCAGTGGCCAACGGGGTCCACCATCTTGCCGCCCGCGGGCAAAAGCCGGTCATTTTCGGTGTTTTAACCTGCAACACGCCGGAAGAAGCCGAAGCCCGGGCGGGGGGAAAAGCGGGCAACAAGGGCAGCGATGCGGCCATGGCGGCGGTCGAAATGCTTACGTTGTATCAAAATCTCTCCGGTGCATAACGGCCATCGGCAAGCCGTACGCTCACCTCGCCGGAAATGACCTTTTGGCGGCCTTGGTCCCCCTGGACCCAAAGGCCACCATCCGTGTCCAGCGCCTCGGCGACCCCCACCCAAGCGGGGTGGCCGGGACGCTCAACGCGAACCGTTTGGCCCAATGTGGCATTGCATGCTGTCCAAGTCGCCTGCACCCACGATTCGCCCCGAGCCTGCCAGTCGGTATAGGCTTTCTCCAATTCTCCCATCACGTGAACCCAAAGACTTTCCCGGTCAATCCCCCGACCCCGAGCCTTCTCCAGCGTCGTCGCGTGGGAAAAGAGCGGATTGGGTTCTCCGTTGACATTGATGCCCAACCCCACGATGGCCCAGGGTTGAGGTTCGTGTCCGGCTTCAACCAAAATGCCCCCGAACTTCCGGCCGCCGACAACCGCATCATTGGGCCATTTAAGGCGCGCATCCAGCCCCATCTGGTTGCGAACCGCCTGGACCAAGGCAATGCCCGCCACCAGGCTCATAATGCCGGTTAGCCGGTTTTTGTCCGGTGTCCACAAAATCGACGTGTAGATATTAAGCCCTGCGGGGGAATCCCACTCCCGCCCCAGTCGGCCGCGACCAGCGGTTTGCTCGTCAGCCCAGACCGCCGCGCCCGCCTGGACCGTCCCCTGGTTCCATTGCGCTCTCATCCAGCGGTTGGTCGAATCGACCGACGCCAACACGGTGGTGGGATGTCCCATCCACACCGTGGGGAGTTCCCGTTCAATCGCCTGCATACGCGAAGACACAGCCATCGACTTGGTCCACCTCCTGGTTTAATACTCCCTTAAGCGCCGCCCGCACCGTCCCTTTTCCCGGGATGACGCGCTCGGGCGCCAGCTCTGCTAATGGCTCTAGAACAAACCGCCGGTCATGCATGCGCGGATGGGGAACGCGGAGGTTCGGCGTATCAATCACCCATGTGTCATAGAGAATGAGGTCTAAATCGAGATATCGCGGTCCCCAGCGCACCCGGCGATGCCGTCCAAAGCGCTCTTCAATCCGGAGCAACAGGCGAAGCAGTTCGTCCGGCGGCCATGCCGTTTCAAGTTCCATGACCGCGTTGAGGTAGGGGGGTTGGCTGGGACCGCCGACGGGTGCTGTCCGGTAGCAAGACGAGGTGCGAGCGCCCCAACCTAACAGCGCTACCGCTTTTTCGGCCGCAGCGAGAAGCGCGGCGCTGTCTCCCCAATTGGATCCCATCCCTACATAGGCCTTAACCGTCATCCCCCACCACCACCTCAACCCCGCCAGAGGGTACCCCGATCGGCGGGTCGACTTTGGTGACACGCACCTCTACCCGCCGAATACGCGGATCCTGCTCCGAAATGGCCGCATGGATGCGTGTGGCCAAGGTCTCCAACAGCTTCACAGGCGGCCCCATCATGATGGTTTCGACGGCCCGGGCCATGGCCGCGTAATTCACCGTGTCCTGCAGGCGATCGGTCTCGCCTGCCTGGCGCAAATCTAAGTTTACTGCCACATCCACCCAAAATTCTTGAGCTACGTGCTGCTCGTGCGGCAAAGCCCCGTGGCACGTGTGAAACCGCATCTGCTTCAATTTAATGGCCCCCACGAAAGCGCCTCCATTGCTTAGCAATCGATATCGCCTGGCGCGTTTGGGCGACGTTGTGCACCCGCAGCACATCGACCTGCCCATCAGCCGCCAACAAGGCGGACAAAACGGCCGTCACCCCGTCGCGGTCCGACGCCTGGGATATTCCGGCAGCTTGTCCCAAGAATCGCTTGCGGCTATGACCGACCAAGAGACCGGCGCCAATCCCCCGAAAGCGGTCTAACATACGGAGAACCCGCCAGCTCTCATCGCCCTCTATGCGAAAGCCAATCCCGGGATCCATGAGCAGCGCTTCGGCGCCGATGCCTTGCTCCCGGGCGACGGCCGATTGGGCCAGGAAGAACTGCCGGATCCGCTCCCCATCCACCGGTTGACGGGGATTGGCGTCCTCATTGTACATCAGCACAGCCCCGGCTCCATATCGGGCCGTTACGGACGCTATTCGGACATCCCGGCTGAACCCCCAAATGTCGTTGATGATGTCGGCACCTGCATCCAACGCCCGTTCCGCCACCCAAGCTTTGTGGGTGTCAATTGACAGAGGAACCGTGGGTAAGGCCTGACGAACGGCAGCAAGCACCGGTTTTAGCCGTGCCCACTCCTCCTCCGGTGCGATGGACTGATAGCCGGGACGCGTGGACTCAGCCCCCAGATCAAGACCGTCGGCGCCGTCGGCAACAAGTCTTTCGGCCTTGTCCACCTGATAGGCGGGATCGCCATGCCAGGGAGATCCGTCGGAGAACGAGTCCGGAGTGACGTTTAAAATGCCGAGAATATAGACCTTCTCTCCAAGCATCCATTCACCGCTGCGAAAATGAAATCGACGTTGCAATTGTGAACCCTCCCAATGACATGTCATAGTGCGCGCCGGACACTCCGCCGGTAACCGATGCAGTCTTTTACGGTACCGCCTCCTGCTCCCGATGCTCCAAGGCCGGCCCAAGCACGCGCATGGCCGGGATAAGCGCTAGGGTCCCCATCAAAAGAACCCCCGCAGCAATGTAAAAAGGAATCGTGAGCCCCACGGTCTGACCTACCCATCCGGACAATGCTGGGGCAATGGCCGCGCCGGCCCAGCGAAGAAAGTTATACGCGCCCGATGAAATCGACCGCGCGAAAGGGGAGACTTCCATCGCCAGTGTCGTGAAGACCGCGTTGGAAATGCCACAGAAAAAGCCCGTGACCACAATGATGACCAGCAAATGGCTTCGGGGTAGTGATCCGGCCAGCACCAGCAAGAGCGTAAGGCAGGCCAAATTACCCACAAGGACGCGCAGCGGATGCATTCGCCTGAGCAACCAGTTCACCACAACAACGGACGAGAAAGCCACCAGCACGCCCCAGGCAAAATAGGTGAGCCCTAGCGAAATCGCTGACAAATGGGGCAGTGTCAACGGTGAGTAGGCCAAAATGGTAAAGAATGCGTAACTATACGAGAGCCCGATCAACGCGTTCACCAAGACCGCTGGGTAGGCTAGCGCGCGAAAAATGTCGCGCGCGGTACGGGGCGCCTCGCGCCGTGGCGGCTCGCGCACCAGGGCCAGCGTGGCCACGAACCCGATGGCCATCAATGTTGCGGTACCAAAGAAAGGATAACGCCAAGAGAAGCTCCCTAACAGTCCGCCTAATAACGGTCCCGTGGCGATCCCGAGTCCAAGCGCCGCTTCGTACAGGGTAATCGCCGGTCCCATCCCTCCCGTCGAAAGCCCCACAATAATCGAGAGCGCCGTGGAGGTAAAAAACGCATTGCCCAGACCCCAGCCGCCACGCACCGTGGCTAAAAATCCAATTGACGGCGATAGGCCGGACAAGGTGGCAAAAACGACCACCAAACCCAACCCCAACAACATGGTTTTTTTGCCGCCGAGGCGGGTTCCGACCACGCCTGAAACCAACATCGCCAACGCCATCACGGCGATATAGCTTGTGAACAGCCACTCCACCTGAGCATGGCTGGCCCCCATCTCCCGACCAATGAGGGGCAAGATGGGGTCGACGACGCCAATGCCCATAAAGGCCACAAAGGTGGCAAAGGCGGTCGCCCATACCGCGGGCGGAAAATGTTTCAACACCAATGAGCCTCCCTTGCAGATGTTGCTCCTTTTAGCATACCGCAAGGAAGCACCGGAGGTTAAAAGCCACCCCAGCGCCAGACCCGCCGCGTCACAGGACGATAGGTCGCCAACCGATACTGTTTATTGGTACTTTGGTCAAGATACAAGACGCCTGACGGCACGACCCGCCCATAGGTGGCAGCATAGACGTCCACTGCCGGCACATGCAAATCCGCCACCATATGGCCGTCACCATTGGCCACCAGCACCTGGGCGTGATTACGGCTGGCTAAATTCACCCCCAGATAAATCCAACCCCGTCGGCTAACACCTAAGAGATCGCTGTGGGTGATAGCAATCGGGCTTCGCAATGCCACGTTGCGAATAAATCGGCCCTCGGGGTTGTACACCGTAATGGTGCGGGTGGTCGAAGATAGCGAGGCTGGCTCCACATACAGATCGCCATCCGGGGCCACCTGAAAGTTTCGCACTGGTTCCCCAATCAGGCTATCAGACAATGGGGTGAGTGGTTCCTGACGTCCCCCTTTCGATTCAGCCAAGCGCCGCACGAAGCGCCCGGTCAAAAGATATTCATCCAATTGCGCTGCAAATGTTCCGTGCCCGAAGCGCACCATTTCTACATAGAGTTTCTGCCCCCTGCCGAGGCCCAGATGCCACAGCGCCTCTGTGTATCCATCGGAATGCGTAAACTCCACCACTTTTTTCCGGCGTCCATGGCTTAGCATCCAAATTGCCAGCCGGCGATTGTCCGCCACCAGCACATCGCCGTCCCGGCTAACCTGCAAATCTTCAACCAGTTGATTGAGCGTGGGCACCTCGGTGATCCGCCCATTTTCGATGAGCAGCAAACGCTGCCGATAGGTATCCGCTATCACCGTCAGATGCCCATTGGTGGCAAATGTCAGGGGGCCGTAGACTCTCCCGTCGATGCCGACGGCGCGGCCCACGGCATCCGGCGTCCTGCCGAAGGGGAGTTTCACCGCCAGGGGACCCGGCTCAAATTGCGTGACCGTCACTCGACGGAATCCGGATAATAGAACCACAATAACCAACAGCGCCACGCCAACGGCAAGAAAGCGAACGCGGCCTCGCACGGCGATCCCTCCTCATCAAGAAGGTATGCGGCCAGGCCTTGGTTAGACGTGCGGGACTGTCCCGTCTTAATGCTTCGCGGGGGTGGGATGCCGATGGTACCATGGTCGCAAGGAGGGCACTCGGTGGATATTTCGGGGCATTGGCAGGACTGCTTGGAATTGGCCTGGGAAGCCTATCGCATGGGGTCGGTTCCCGTCGGGGCAATCTTCGTTGACAGCAACGGATCTATTCGATATCGCGGCCGCAACCGTATTTTCGAGACGTCCAACACCGCATCGGGAGGGATCGTGGGGACGCGGCTTGCCCATGCAGAGATAAATGTGCTACTCCAAGCACCTCCCGAAGCCTATGCCGAAATGGCCGAGGGAACCTTGATGACTACGCTTGAGCCGTGCCCCATGTGTACCGGAGCTCTGGTGATGTCCGGTATTCGTCGGGTCATGTTTGGCGCTCGTGACCGCGAGGCGGGATCACTGGGATTGCTCACCCAAAATGCCTACATGCACCGCAAGGGCATCACCGTCGTAGGTCCGGAGCCAGTGGTGCAAGCTATTTCCCTTACTTTGATGACCGCCCACATTCTGCGCGTCGGCGGCCATCGCCAGGAGAATTTCTTGGCCGCCTTTTCCCAGGACGACCGGCCCGCCGTCCGATTGGGAACCCAGTGGTTTCGGAACGGGACACTGGATGCCCTGGCACGCCAATCATCCTCGATTGACGCTCTCCTGGTCGCCGTCGCCACCGCCCATCCGAACCTCTAAACCGCGCGCATCCGTTTCATGACGGGTCGCCAATGGACACCCCTTTCTCTCCCTCGCCGATGGGATCAAGAAACGCCGCGTAAAACCAGAGATAATCTTTTGCCCGGGTCAAGGCGACATAGAGCAGGCGATCCCCTTCCGCCTCCTCACGGAGCCGGTGATCGGCCTCCAAGAGATCCCAGTCCCGACTCTGCCAGGGATCCTGTTTAAGCGCCGCCCGGCCCAAACGCGAATTATAATGAATGCCGGACTCCAAATAGGTTTCCTTGGGCTTCCAATTGGCCACAATGACCAGCGGCCACTCCAACCCTTTGGCTTGATGGACGGTGGAAATCGCCACGGCGTCATCGTCTTGCGCCACCGGCGCCTCCTCGAACGGCACTCCCTCGTGGACTTGCTCATAGAGCCATTGCGTGAACTCAAAAATGGTCCAGCGATCACCCAAATCGCGGGCCAGACTTCGGAGTTTGTCCAGATTGGCCAACGCCGCCTTGTCCTCCCGCTCCCGGAGCACCGTGACCAATGGGCTGGCATGAAGGGCCCTTATGATCACGTCTTCCGCATCAACCCGCCAAAATTCGCGGTGCCAGGCGTTTAAGCGCGCCATCCATTCCCGCACCTCCGGGGATCCGACCCGAGTCTCGCGATAGTCCCATGAACCACCCAGGCGCCGATGCTGAAGCAGCTCCTCATGGCTCATGGCCACCCACGGCGACAACAGCCACCCGACCACCGCGAGCGAATCCTGAGGCATTTCCAGTGCCCGGAAGAGATGAGCCATCCCCCGCACCTCATCTTGTTGGAAGAAGGAACGGCCGCTTTGGGTGGAAACGGGAATTCCCCGTTCTCGGAGGGCTTGGCGGTAAATGTCAATCTCCGTTCTTTGCGGCACAACCAGTGCGATGTCCCGAAAGGTGAGCGGGCGCTGACCGTCTTTTGTCCGCACGGGCCATCCTTCCGCCACCGCCATCGCAACGCGCTCGGCAATATCAAGCGCTTCCATACGACGTGTGTCGCGCGCATTGCGTGCTTGAGGCCACTGGATCACCCGCACTCGTTCACGCCCGTCGTCGGGAAAGGTTTCTGCCAATGGCTGAAACGGCGGAACATAGGGCCGCTCCAAATCAGGTTGGGAAGGCCAACGATCAGAAAACCAACGGTTGACAAAAGCTAGGATAGCGGCGTTGGATCGAAAGTTTTGCCAAATAGGGATAATGCGCCCGCCGGTGGTTGAGAGTTCCTGGCGCATTGCCGCATATGTCTCAACGTCTGCCCCGCGAAAACGATAGATCGATTGCTTCGGGTCGCCCACTAAAAAGAGGCGCCCCTGATCGTGAGGGCTTAAAGCCGTTGAACCCGGCGGCGTTACCAGTCGCCGGACAATGGCGGCCTGCAAGGGATCGGTGTCCTGGAACTCGTCAACCATGACCAGGGAGAACCGTCGCGACAGCGCTGCCTGCACTTTAGGCTCGCGAGTAATGCGCTCGGCCTCGATCAGTAAGTCGTCATACGTTAAAGCCAATTTCTCAAAGCGTGCTCGGCGCCAAAGCGGCATGAACTGGCTCCCGACCAAGTCCAGCCACATCTTGAGGTATGCGTCAGCCATTTGCTGGCGGAGTAAGCCGAGCGCTTCTTTGAGTTCTTTCAGCCATTGCTTTTGCTCCTTTAACCACTCTGGGTGGGCCCAATTTTTCTGGTTTCCCTTGGGACCTAATCCCCGGGTCCAAAGCGCCAGCATACGCGGCCATTCCCGCCGGTCCACCTGCTCCAGCCAATCGAATTCCCGGGCAATAGCCAGAATTTGCCCCCGCCCTGCATCGTCCGGGGCTGCGTCCTCCAACGCACGGGTATAAAATGCCCGCGCTTCGGCCGCAAATCGGCGCACAAAGCTCGCCAACTCGGGAAATTCGCCCTCCACCACGGGCACTTCGCGCCAATGGCTGATTCGCCGGGCCCAGGACTTCAGCTGCGGGTATGTGATACCGGCATGCAAGAGATCCAGCACCTTGGGGCTGAATTGGGAATCTTGCACCCACTCTTGAAAGGTCTCCTCCCAGAGGCGCGCTGCTTCCACTTCATCGAGGACCTGAAAGCCAATCGGTATCCCGTAGTCGGGGCCAAACTCTTGTAAAATACGATAACAGAAGCCATGGATGGTGGTGATGGCTGCGCTCTCGACCGCCCTTTCAACCGCATCCTGATGATCCGCTCCTTCTCCCAATGCCAGCAACCGGGCTTGAAGTCGGCTCCTCATCTCGTCGGCTGCCTTTTCCATGAAGGTAATTAAGAGCATGCGGGAAAGAGGCACGTGTCGGTCAATGGCATGCATGACCCGGTTGATGAGAAGCGACGTTTTGCCTGTGCCCGCCCCGGCCTCCACCAATACATTAAAGGTGGCTTCAACGGCCGCGGCGCGTTCCTGGCGATCAATCGTTTCCATGTTCATCCCCTTCCCAAAGCGACCGATATTCTTGGGCGCCAGTCGCGCCCTTTCGGCGCGCATACTCGGCCACTGATGCAGGACACACGTCCCGAAAATCGCAGCCACGGCAAGGGTTGCCCCGGGGATCGGGGAGTGGGAGAAAGAGCCCCTGGTGCATCCGATCGCGGATTCCGCTTAAGAGATGCTCTACCTTTTCCTTGAGAGCCTCAGGGTCATCCACCTCTAAAACCCGATGCTGATATCCCGCCATCTGGCTCACGCCGAACAGTTCTGCTCTGAGAGGCCGTTGATACCGCTCATAGACTGCCAGCCAGTAAAGCGCCAACTGTAGGTGAGCGGGATGGATACGCGATGGATTGACCAGATGGCCGGTTTTGTAGTCAATCACGCGCATGCTGCCATCGGGAAGAAAGTCCAGTCGATCAATACGGCCCGTCATGGGGACAATCAAATCCCAGTTCAAGGTGACCTCTACCTCCGACGTGCCCGTGGGATCCCATCCATCGCGCAGAAAGGCCTCATAGAGTTCCGACTCCAAGCGGTCCCGCTGGTAGCGGCGATGAAACTCGGCCACACCTGGAGGAGCGGGATTGTCGTCCATGGCCTGCTGAACCGCTTGAGCGACGGTGGTCCGCGTCAGCGCGCCGCGTTGGCGGACGAGAATTTCCAACGCCCGGTGCGCCCATTGGCCCGCGAGCCGCGGATCCACCTCCACCCCACTCTCCTGACGAGCCCGCGCCCCTATCAGCCGCGACAAAAGAAAGCTGGTTGGGCAACGTCCGAACTCTTCGAGGGCCGAGGCCGAAAAACGGGTTGGAATCAATTCCGCAACCGCGTCACCGGACACGACCCCCTGGTAGGCCGTAAATCGGGCTTCTTCCCGCCAATCGCGGTACCAAGCCCTGACCCGATCGGAAGCGCGTCGATCATCGGGTTGTCCTCGCCAATCCGAGTCCTCGGGCATCTGGCCTACCATCCACCAACACTGGATTCCGGAATCCTCTTTCAGCGCTTGCAGCAGCAGCGCGTCAACACTCTCCGGCCAGGAGTCAGGCAGCCAGTCCCGAAGAGCTTTCTCATGGTCAAAGGGGCTATGATGCCGGGGTCTGGGGACCGGTCCACGGCCCGCAATTGCCAGCACAGCCGACGGCACCCAAACCGCTTCCTCAAATGGCATAATCGGAAGGTCTCGGGCCTGCGAAAATACTAGCTGGCCAAGCGCCTCAAAAAGCGATTCGGCCGATACGGGTACCCCCCATGTGTCGTACAGGGCCAGGCACTTAGCCTCTTCAGCAAGAAAGGTCCATGCGCTGTCGTGGCGCGCCAGGTCTTCCATACACCGGATGACCTGCTGCCAATCACGGCATTGGAGAAGCTCATCGGCCAAAACGGTGGGGAGTTCGACAGCCCATCCAAGTGCTGGGGCGACCATTTCCCAATAGTTGCGTTCGCCGCCGGTGGCCCGTCCTAGCGACAGGCGTAGCAGAAGCTCCCAGTGCGCTTTCGCTTCCGGCGGTTGGGCAACCGGTTGGGCAATGAGATGGGCCTCAGCAAAAGCCCTGGCGATGGGACGGATATCACGGGCATCGCTTACCGCGACCACCACGTCGTCGACCCCAACCCCGCGTTCGATCATGACCCGAGCCACGCCCCGAAACGCATCCCCGGGCACCATTTCAAACGCCCGCTTGGGCCCTGGTTGGGACAGCATCTCGATCCGTCCTGAAAAGCGTTTGACCCGTTCATTACTGATGCCATCCCACAGTGGGCTGAGCGCCCACAATTCCACCGGGACGCGTCGGCTCCATTCTCGGATTAATGCCCATAACGGTCGGGCAATTCGGTTAAACCCGTATAGGAAAACGATGCCATCGGCTGCCGTAGGCACTTTGGCACTCCGAGCGGCATACTCATACATGCGGAGTTCATCCCAGGCTGACCCCGAAAGGCGCTCGTCGACATGTCGCCACAAGGCGTCCCACGGCAACGTATCGTCCGGATGCGCGCGAAAGGGCGGCATACCTTGCTGTCGACCCTGTCGCACAACCGTCAACGCGGTCCGCGTCAACCCAGGTACGGCTTGGTGTCGGCTGTCAAGCACATCGTCGGGAATGGCGTGCGACAACATTTCCCATGCTCCCTGGGGAAGGCGCATGATATGCTGAGGAAGGACTTGTTCCAGCCGATCGTCTAAAGCCCTAATGGGCGGTCCGTCGCCGACACGCGAGCCCAAGGACGCGGCGAGCGGCCGCGAAGGAACCAGCACCACGCTGGCGCGGGCGATGGGTTCGGGAAGAGTCCGCATGCGGTTCCAAAAATGTTGATGCACGTTGGACAATAACCCTTGGTAGCATAACAATGGCACGAAATGAAACCTCCATGCACCCATTCGCGAATTCGGCGGGATTTCCCTGCCTTGGAGGTGGGCGAAATGATACGAGCAATCACCTGTGATTTGGACGGCACGTTGTTGGACCACGAGGCCCGCATTCGTCCCAAATCGGCGCAAGCCCTGGTAGAGTTGTCCCGTCAGGGCGTGATGGTGATCCTGGCAAGCGGCCGCAGTTGGCGCACCGTGCTGCGCATTCAGCGCGCCCTAGGCCTGGTCGGTCCCATCATCACCCATAACGGCGCGTATGGGTATGACTCCGCCCAACAACGAGAATGGTATCGCCATGGAGTGCCGGCTTCCCGAGCGCGCCAATTTGTATCGTGGGCGGATGAGGTTCAGGTGATGGTGCGCTGTTATCTCGGAGCTCACCAGCCAGTCGTGTACAATCGGTTCGATCTCGCGCACCAACTATGTTGGATGAGACCTGAAGATCGGCTGATCCCCAATTTGGCGGACAGCTTAAGTACCGATCCTCTTGAAATTTTTCTGTCGGGTCTTGATGCGGTCGACCAGTTCATTGCCCGATTTGGCATGCGGGGCGATGATTACGAGCTTACGGTGTTTCCTCACGTCGGATATCGTGAAGTCAACATTTGCGCTCCACGCGTCGACAAGGTGGAGGCGCTGGAAGAGCTATGCCGTCTATGGGACATTAACCCTCGCGATGTCTTGGCTTTGGGCGATGGCGCCAACGATGTACGCATGCTCGCTTGGGCTGGTCGAGCAGTGGCGATCGGAGACGGCAATCCATTGGCCCAAGCCGAAGCCGACTTTGTCACCAGCCGAGGTAATCCTGAGCCCGTGTTGGAAGGCCTCTTATGGGCCCTTCCCCGTTATCTGTCGCTTCCGCTGAGCAGCGCCTGAGTCAAGGCCATGCCGGCGTCGCTTAAGAGCGCTTGCGCCATGCGCTCGATATCGGGAGCCAATACGCGGTCCTCATCCCAGGGCGCGACAAACTGCCGCACAAACCCATAGATGGCCTGGCCGGCCGGGGATAGCAACTCGGGTCCCAGCAAATCGGCGGCCTGCGCCCCTGCGATGAGCTCGATGGCTAGAACATGCTGCACGTTGGCCAGGATGACAAGTGCTTTCCGCCCAGCCGTGGTACCCATGGACACGTGATCTTCCTGATTGGCGGATGTCGGGATGGAGTCCACGCTGCTGGGATGGGCCCACACTTTGTTCTCGGATACCAAACTGGCCGCCGTATATTGAGCCAGCATCATACCCGAATGGAGCCCACCCTGATTCACCAAAAAAGGCGGAAGACCGGATAACGCCGGGTTAACCATACGTTCCGTGCGACGTTCGCTGATGTTGGCCCATTCCGCCAATAAAATGCCCAGATAATCCAATACCACCGCCAGCGGTTGGCCATGGAAATTGCCCGCCGACACGACCTCGTCTATCTCCGGAAAGAATAGCGGATTGTCGGTAGCACTATTAATTTCTCGCTCCACGACCCCACCCACATGCGTGAGGCCCTCTCGGCTGGCGCCATGCACTTGTGGCATACAGCGAAGCGAGTAGGCATCCTGAACCCTAAGCTCCCCGGGCTCGGTGGTCAAGCGGCTCCCCTCCAGCAGCTGGCGGAGATTTTGGGCGCTCGTGATCAATCCCGGATGCGGCCGCACGTCAAATACCTGAGGCATGAAAGCCTTGGGGATGCCGCGTAAGACTTGCAACGACAACGAGCCGGCAATATCAGCCCAGTCTGCCAAAGTTCGGGCCCTTTTGACTAGCAGCGCACCCATGGCGCCCATGGCCTGCGTTCCGTTAATCAGCGCCAGTCCTTCTTTGGCCTCGAGAACCAAGGGGGTCAGCCCAGCCGCGCGAAGAGCTTCGTCTCCCGCCATTTGCCGACCGTCGAACCAGGCCTGCCCCTCGCCCACCAGTACCAGTGCCAAATGAGCCAGAGGCGCCAGGTCGCCACTCGCTCCCACGGATCCCTGCGACGGGATGATGGGCGTCACTCCACGATTCAAGAAGTCTAGCAAGCGTTCCACCACTACCGGTCGAACCCCGGAATTTCCCCGTGCCAGAGCATTGGCTCGCAACAGCAGCATGGCTCGGGCCACATCCTCTGGAAAAGGACGACCCACCCCAGCCGCATGGCTGCGGATTAAATTTAGCTGCAATTGAGCGCGATCCCCGTCTTCGATGACCACATCACTAAATCGGCCAAAGCCGGTGGTCACGCCGTAGATGCGACGCCCTTCATCTAAATAACGCGTTACCATAGAGCGAGAGGCCGCCAGCTTTGTGGCGGCCTCTCGAGTCAGGCTAACCGGTTGATGATGGACGGCCACTTGATAGACCGCATCAATTGCGAGATGTTCCCCCGTTAACGCAACAAATTCCACCCTGCATCCCCTCTCTTATGACCCGCCTTGATGTGTTAATGGCTTTACCAGGGAAACCGCCCGACTTTCCTCCCGTAAGTGGTCCCGGCGCGCTGCCTCGATATCGTCGAGGGTTACCGACTCTAACATCTCCGGGATAAGACTTAAATCGACGCCACGGAAGTAATACGCATTGAACGCGTACGCTAAATCTTCCAGATTCTCGAACAGTCCGACAAACTCACCGAGCTCCTTGCGCTTTAAGCGAGCCAAGTCGTCAACGTTGAACGGCTCCGTGGCTAGGCGTTCGAGCAACACCGCTTCTAGCTTTTCGGGATCGGGCGTCTCGCCCCCCAAGGCACTCATGGCATACGCCTCCGCGCTGCTGTAGTGGGCAGAAAAGCGCTCATTGATGAGTCCTGCCTGATATAAATCATTAAAGAGTCGGGAACTCGGTCCCAACAGGAGCGACCACATCAGCCCCATCACGATATCCCGGCGCAAGAGCTCCGCTCCCCGAAGACCGGCTGGATCCTTATATCCCATGAGAAAAAGCGGCGCAGCCACTGGCATGTTCTTCTCGATGCGCTTGTCCTGAACGGCACGCGGCTCCTCCGGAAATAGGCGTCCGATGGAACCGCTCGGTTTCAGCTGACGCGATGCTTCCAGTTGTGCCAGATGATCGATAATGTGGCGCGGCTCCACGTCGCCGGCAACAAAGAATACCATGTTACTCGGGTGGTAGAAGGTCTGATAGCAGACATAAAGGTCATCGGGCGTAATCGTCCGGATGGATTCCACGCTGCCCGCAATGTCGAGCCGCACCGGGTTCTTTTGATAGAGCGCTTGCATCAGGTTGGAATGCAGGCGATCGCCCGGCATATCAAGATACATGCGAATCTCCTGCTCGATGATGCCCTTTTCCTTCTCCACATTCTCGGGGGTGAAATAGGGCTCTTCGACCAATCGTACCAGCGTTTCCAGACAGGCATCGATTTCAGAGGTGGCAGAAAACAGAAATGTAGTCGACGTATACTCGGTATAGGCGTTGGTGTACGCACCCAATTCGGCAAAGCGCTCGAATACATCCCGACCTTCCGGCTTCTCGTACATTTTGTGCTCAAGAAAGTGGGCAATGCCGTCTGGCACATGCACCTCCTGGCCGGTGTCGGGGCGACGGAAATGGCTATCGATCGACCCATAATGGGTGGCATAGGTGGCGTACGTCTTCTTCATACCGGGCTTCGGCAACACGAAAATCGTCAACCCTGAATCCAATTGCTCACGTACCGGTCGCTCGCCAATTTCCGCCCAGGTCAACGCCCTACTCTGCATGCCCCTCCTCCTCGCTGGTCAGAAAGTAGACTGTATCCAACTCCACCCGCTGGGCGACCCGCACAATATCCTCGGGCCTCACCTGGCCGAGAGCCCGGATCATTTCCGGTCCGGACAGACCTCCGCCAATCAGAATCTGTTCCAATTGCCGCCCAATGAGTTGTCCCGGACCATCCTCCTCCGACAGGATTTCATTCTCATAAGCTTTAAGCGTGAAACTCATCTCTTCCTGGCTGATGTGCCCTGAACGCATGGCAGAAACCTGTTCCTCAATGATGCGGCGCGCCGCCTCGTAGTCACGGAACTCGATCCCGGCGCCGATGATCATCAAGGCCAACGCGGGGTCGACCCGCGAATACGCGTAATAGGCCAGACTGGCCCTTTCCCGCACATTGATAAAAAGTTTGGAATGTGAAAAACCGCCCAGAATGCCCGAGTACATCACAAGTGCCGGGTAGTCCGGATCTTTGGCCGTAATCTGGGTGCGATAGGCGAGATTAAGCTTGCCTTGACGCACATCCTGACGCTCAATGACGGTATGGCCCTGGTGCTGGCCCCGATACGGCTGAATGGTCGACACGTCGCGGCGGTAAGAACGCGACCAGCGCTGCGTAATGTGTTGATGAATCCGGTCGGCATCGACGTCTCCAACCACCAGGAATACAAATGGGCTGGACTCGCGGCTCTCCGTCAGCAGCGTCACCAACTGGTCTGGGGTCACGGCATCCACCTCGGCGGGAGTGCCCAGTTTCTTTAATCCGAAGCGTTCGCCGTCGGCAACCAGTTCAATGAGCCGAGATAGCGCATATTGGCCCTTGTCGTTAATCAGCGCAGATATCTGCCGTTTCACTAAAACTTTTTCCTGCTCCACCGCGTCCGTCGGAAAGGCGCCATCCACCAACCGAGGATGGTCAATCACTTCCGACAGGAAGTCTAGCGCGCTTATCACGGTGTCGGGCTTTCCCGGCAAATACTGGCCATCCACGACCGTGATGTGAAAGGACAACAGCTGTTTGTCACCGAGCTTCCCTACATCGGCACGAAAACTTGCGCCATAGAGCGATTCCAACTGCTGCTCCATGATTCGACGCGTCGGCCACGCGCGGGTGCCACGCCTGAGCATGTGCGGCAAAATCGCGCCTTGGGCGCGATCGGACACGGCCAACTCCCGAATCCAGGCGGCATAAATTGTGACTGTCTTGAAACGCTTAGTGGGGTAAACGTAGGACCCCATGCCCTGCTTCCATTCACCTATGAAGGTATCCAGGTCCGTCTTTGACCAGGCCACATCATCGCCCCCTTGGCTACTCTTCCCTCCAGGGCGCCGTCTTACTACACGGTGACACCGCTGCCCCAGACAATTGCCTTTAACTCATCGGCCAACAGCGTTTCCTTTTCCATCAAGGCCAGTGCCAACCGATTGAGCGTGCTGCGATGCGTGCTGAGAATCTGCCGTGCCCGCTGGTATTGCTGCGTCACGATATCGCGCACCTCGCGGTCAATGGCGGATGCGACCTCTTCGCTGTAGTCGGGTTCGCGGGCAATATCCCGGCCCAAGAACACTTGGTCCTGACGCTGCCCATAGGTCATCGGTCCTAATTCCTCAGACATACCGTACTCAGTAATCATTTGCCGCACCATGGCGGTCGACTTTTCCAAGTCATTCTGAGCGCCGGTCGAAACCTCGCCGAACACCAATTCCTCAGCAGCTCGACCGCCAAGCGCCATGGCTACCTGATCCAAAATCTGCGAGCGGGTCACCAAATACCGATCCTCAATAGGCAAAGGCAAGGTATAGCCCATGGCCATGCCGCGAGGAATAATCGTCACCTTGTGCACTGGGTCGCCATGCTCTACCAACATCCCCACCAAGGTGTGGCCCGACTCGTGGAACGCCACGGCACGCTTTTCCTTTTCCGAAATGGTCCGGCTCTTCTTTTGCGGCCCCGCCATCACCCGCTCGGCGGCTTCCTCAAAATCCTTCAAGTGAATGGTGCGCTGGTGGGCCCGCGCGGCTAATAACGCCGCTTCATTGGCCAGATTGGCCAAGTCAGCCCCGGTATAACCGGGGGTGCGGCGGGCAATAAGCTCTAGGTCGACATCCGCATCCAAGGGCTTCCCACGGGTATGCACTTTCAAGATTTCCAGCCGTCCCTTGACGTCCGGACGATGCACCACAATCTGCCGGTCGAAGCGGCCGGGACGGAGGAGCGCAGGATCCAAGACATCGGGACGGTTGGTCGCCGCAATAACGATGATGCCCTCATTAGGCCCAAAGCCATCCATCTCCACGAGCAACTGGTTCAAGGTCTGTTCACGCTCGTCGTGGCCGCCGCCGTATCCCGCTCCGCGCATCCGCCCGACGGCGTCAATTTCGTCAATGAAGATGATGCATGGGGCATTCTTCTTGGCTTGGTCAAAGAGGTCGCGCACGCGGGAAGCTCCAACGCCAACGAACATTTCCACAAAATCGGAACCACTGTCGGAGAAGAAAGGCACCCCCGCTTCACCAGCCACCGCCCGCGCCAACAAGGTTTTACCCGTTCCGGGAGCGCCCGAGAGCAATATCCCTTTGGGAATCTTGGCACCCAATTCAAGATACTTTTTCGGATACCGTAGAAAATCGACCACTTCGGCCAACTCTTGCTTCTCTTCTTCCACACCCGCCACGTCGTCAAAGGTGACCCGACGGCGCTCATCCGCATTATGTAGTCGGGCCCGCGACCGACCAAACTGCATGACTCGGCCGCCGCCCCCTTGGGTTTGACTCAGGAAGAAGTACAGCATGAACAGGATAGCCAGCAGCGGCAAAAAGTTTGAGAGCAGAGACAGCCAGAACGATGTCGTGGCCGGGTGCGTAATACTGACGACGACGCGATCCTTAACCAAGGCATCGGCCAAGGATGCCGTTCCTCCCGTCGCGTAAACCGTCTGAAAGCTTTTATTACCGGTCGTCACCGCCGTCACCACATGGGTTTGGGGGTTAATATCCGCCTTCGCCACCTGACCGGTGCTGGCCAACGAGAGAAGACGGGAATAGGATACTTGGGCAACTCCACGGCCCGGCGCGCTGGTCAATTCCCAGAGCGTGGAAATCAGCAACAAGGCAAAAATCGCGGTCAGAATACCGCGTACCCACCGATTGGTCATCTGGCTCTCCTTACCCCAAATTTGGCGAAAGAAATGTCGCTCTACATTATATCATACGCAATTTTTTTCGAGACCTCGCCCTACCTCGAGCGCTTGACCTGAAAGCCACTGGGAGCATCCACGCGCACCAGCCAAATGGTATCCCCGGGACGAAAGCGGGCGGCTTCCGCCACCCGAATGCCAGGCACGGCGAGAATCGGGCCATTGTCGGGATGGCCCACCAAGACCGGCCATCGGGGCCGCAAATCGCGAGGAACTTTGGCGTCCACAAACATATCATGCAACTTTTTACTATGGCCGCCCATCCCTAAAGGCTGCATCCGATCCCCGCGCCGCCACGCGCGCACCCAAAGGTCGGGCCACGCCCCGGAGATGGCGGTCCATCCCGGCGGCGCTTTCTCTGCTGGCACTTTCCGCGTGTGAATGCGAAATCCGGAGAAATTGGCCACAGTATCTGCCGACAGCTGCATCGGCCGACCCCATGCATCCGTTGTTGTCGGTTGTCCCGAGGAGACTTGGAGGCGCCCATCATTCCGGTGCTCAACTTGCCAACCACGTGGCCAGGAGGTTGATCCGGCCAGCGCTGCCTCCAGGTGCTGGTGTGACAGTCGCAGCCCCTGCCGCTCTGCGAATCGCTCCAAAATCCGCAAGGTCCACGCCGTTGGCCAGCTTCGCCATTCGACATCTACCAGCAGGTGCTCTGAATCCTCCCATACCTGCCCGCTCAACCACCGGTCCAATGCCGCATCCAGTCCCTCTTGCTGGCGTCGAGCATCTTCTGCCAACCGTGCCAATGCCTCGCTGGCCCGCGGATTCACCTCGGTTCGAATAATGGGCATAAGATGATGCCGAATGCGATTTCTCAACATGCCAGGATCCGAATTTGTGGGATCCTCGCGCCAAGGAATATTGTTGTCCTGCAGGTAGGCTTGCAATTGCTGTCGGGGCACATTGAGGAGGGGGCGCACAATCGGCCCGCGGGTAGGATGAATGCCTCCCAGCCCACCGATGCCTGTTCCTACTAAAGCGCGCATCAATACGGTCTCCGCCTGGTCATCGCGTTGATGGGCGGTGGCCAGGCGCGCATCCTCACCCAACTCTCCAAGATGCTTCAGCAGGGCGGTGTATCGAGCGCGTCGGGCAGCCATCTCCATACTTTCGCCTGGTTGAGGGGTGGCGTCGACCGCGAGCACCGTGAGTCCGCAGCCGAACCGATGCATCAGGAAGTCCTTGAGCCAGTGGGCATCCTCCTGAGACTCCGGGCGCAACTGGTGGTTTACATGCACAGGACGAAGGTCAACATCGTGCTCCTCCTGGATGGCCACCAAGAGGGTAAAAAGCGCGAGCGAATCAATGCCACCGCTGACAGCGACCGCCAACGGAATCCCGGGCCTCCATAGGCTTCGAGCAATTTGCAAAAACTGGCGTTCGAGGGGATGTTTCATCATGGCTTGACTATAGACCATCTATCCCACAAATTCACCCACGCCGAAGCGATATCGGTGTAATCCGCTGCCACTCAGGCACCGCCCCATTGTCCGCCTGCTCGGCATATGGCGCGACGGACGACGGCGCCCCAATAACGATGACCATGACTAGGGCATCATCACGTCCATCCTGGCTATCCCCCAACATGAAGCTCAACAGAGCCTCAGCCATCATCTCCGGGTCCCCCACCGGCATTTGCTCTAAGAAGCGTTTGAGTCGCGCTTCCCCGCTCCTCTGATCGTCCTCCATAACCCCATCGGTCACCATCACGACCACGTCGCCGGGTTCCACCGGTTGAGTAATCGGATCGATGGCGACATCTTGCACGATTCCCACCGGAAGACTATGGCCGCGCACTTCAAATACGTGGCCGCGCCGACGAATGAAGGTCGGGGAGGCAGCCACCTTGACGATCTCCATCTGACGCGCTTCCTGGTCGAGCAGCAACAAATCTAAGGTGGCAAAATGGTCGTCTACCGATCGCAGCAACAGCGTGCTGTTGACCGCCCGCACCGCCAGCGGTTGGGAGAACCCCGCCATCAAGAGCTGCTCTAACAGCGACATGGCCGCGCCGCTTTCCCAAGCGGCCCGTGGTCCCACTCCCATTCCGTCGGAAATGCCAAACACCACTCGGGTGGGTGACAAATCACAGATGAGCTCACTGTCCCCGCTAATGACCCCCCCACGGCGGGGCCTTTTGGCAACGCCCACGCGATATCCCAAGGGTTCGACGCGCCAGCGGCGGCGCTTCACTGTGGGCGTCGCTTGGACGTCCTGGGCCATTTCGGCCACCAATTGCGCCAATCCTGTGAGCTGGAGTTCGGCCAATGCACGACTCTCCTTGATGCGCAACGCAAAGTTTGCCCGCTCCTTTTCCCGATTCATGGCCAAATTCGTGGCATGGGCTACGGCGTCCGGGCGTATGCAGCGCCGAGCCAAATCGCCCTCTAAGTCCTCATCGGTTACCACGGCGTCCTCCGCCTTGGCACTTAAGTCCATGAGCCCGCGATATGAACGATAGAACTCATCTTCCCAGCACGAGCGATATAACGAGCACTTTTTGCAAACCGACTCCACCACGGACTGCACCAACTGCGTTTCTGGCGCTTGAATCTCTTCATCCACCCGAAAGGCACGGGCCATTTCCCGCATGACATCGGCGATTTTGGTCATTCGCTCCCCCAATAGGTCCCGGGCATTAACCCCGGCGAACGACTCCGCCCAGCGCCGGGCGATTGCGATTACGCTATCCGGCACCGCCTGAAAAACGGCGGCTGCCCCTGCCATTGATACCCAAAAGGGTTTCAGCGGGCTGGGCATCTGAATGAAGACCGCGTAAAGCAAGACCCCAGCGACAAGGCCCACGGAGGCCCAACGCCAGTGCTTGGTGCCTAGCCACCCAGCCAGGAACCCCCCGGCGACCAAAATACCGACCATAACGTCTGCGGAACCCCCGCGAAGCGCAAGCGTCACCCCAAGCGTAGCGCCGGCCACTGCTCCTCCGGCGGGACCTTGAATGGCGGTGGCCGACAGCATCACCAGCGCGCCAAAAAAAAGACTAGGATTGACATCAAAAATCTGATAACCCGCTAATCCTGCGATGAGACACCCTAACGAGGCCAATGCCAACACCAACGTGCGACGATCGACATCACCGACCAGAACCCGCTCCAACTCGCGGGACAACAAGAAAAACAGCAGTATAGAGCCGGCCGCAACCAGCGCCGCAACAATCAACGTGTAGGATGTCCCCGCATGGCCGGCCAAAAACAGGCCTGCTGCCCCCAGCGCTAGCAGCGGCCATCGCAGAAACTGCCATCCCGGTCGGTACCAGGGCAAGGGCACAACCAACCCCCATGCCAATAACACCACGGCCGATAGCCACCCTGCCGCCAAAAGCGTGCCCGCCAGCCCACCCAACATTAAGGGTGCATACCAGTGGCGCCGCTTGGGCCAAACCATCAAGGAAAAAATTGCGACAAATGGTGCCGCATGATGATAGAGCATGGCTTGTCCAAAGATGGCTCCGGCGACTCCCACGCCGATTCGCTCTTTCCATCGCGATGCCGCACCAGTTGTCGACTGCTGGTTAATCCACCGGTTATCGTTCATCCTCACGACCTCGCCCGCCATCGACGTCCTCCTGCGCTGTCTAAAGTCATCCTTAATTTACCAATCACGGTCGGATGAAATTGGCAGAATGTGTAGAGCGTTTCCAGAGGTTCTCGACACCAGCCGCAAAGAAAAGACCCTCGGCGCAAAGCCGAGGGATGCGAGGAGGCCGAATCGACTCGGTCGTTACTCGGGCAATAATGAATCGGCCAAGAGTTCCCGGAGGTATTGTAAGACATCGTCCCGCATGTCGTCCCGGTCCAATGCGGCTTCGATGGTTGCTTTGACAAAGCCGAGTTTTTCTCCCACATCATAGCGCTTGCCCACATAGGGCACCGCAATCAACTGATGTTCCCGGGCTAAAATATCCAGCGCATCGGTCAGCTGAATTTCCCCTCCCGCCCCCTTCGGCAAGTCGGCCAATAGATGAAAGACGGCCGGATCCAAAACATATCTGCCCATGATTGCCAGGGGGTTGTCGGGGGCTTCGCTGGCAGGCGGTTTTTCGACCAAATGGCTCACCTTGACTGTACCGTCCGTCTGCTCTTGGCCATAGACAATCCCGTAACGCGAAGCTTCTTGACGCGGAACACGCTGGACCGCTACGACCGAACGCCCAGGCTTCCAATGCGCCAACAACTGCGCCAAAATGGGCGGGTGCCCCACCATCACGTCATCCCCCAAAAGCACCGCGAACGGCTCATCACCAACATGGCGCCGTGCTGCAAGCACTGCATGGCCTAGACCCATCGGCACTTTTTGGCGAATGAAGTGCAAGTTGGCTAGGGCACTCACCTTCTGCACAACGTGCAAGAGATCATCCTTGCCGCGTTCACGAAGGAACTCTTCGAGTTCCGGCGCCCGGTCGAAATGATCTTCAATCGAACCTTTGTCCCGACCAATCACCACCAGAAAGTCGTCGATGCCGGATTGCACCGCTTCTTCCACCACCAGCTGGATGGTCGGAGTGTCGATAATTGGGATCATTTCCTTCGGTTGCGCTTTAGTGGCCGGCAAAAACCGAGTCCCGAGCCCCGCCGCTGGAATCACCGCTTTGTGCACACGCGTCATGGGATCCTCCTTTTCACATCCATCGTCATGTCTGGGCTTACAACAAGTGGTCGTGGTTACCGTTATCGCGCAGCGCCTGAACAACCTTGCGTACATCCTGACTTCGATCCGGCCCCAAAATAAGAACCGCATCATGCGTGGCAACCACGTACAAGTCTTTGACGCCCACAAACGACAACAATGGGCCATCTGTAATAGCAGTCACATTTTCCGTTTCAACAAACACCGCATTGCCCCGAACTGCATTTTGCTCTTCGTCACGCGGCAACAAGCGCGCTAGGGACGCGAAAGTGCCCACGTCGTCCCAACCGATTTCTGCCGGCAACACGTACACTTGATGGGCTTTCTCCATAATTCCGTGGTCCACGGAGATGGCCGGCAATTCGTCGAAAATCTCCCCTTGCCTTTCGGGTTCGTCAGCTAGCACCTCAATCGCCTGCGCTAGGGTGGGGAGAAACTCGCGTACCGAGGCTAAAAACTCTTCGGCGCGGAAGACAAACATCCCCGAATTCCAGTAAAACCGGCCGCTCTCCACCATGCGCTCGGCCACGTCCCGTGGCGGCTTCTCAACAAACCGGGCCACCTTCATGACGTCAGGCTGACTAAAAGCCGAGCCATTATGCTCAATATAGCCGTAGCCGGTTTCCGGATGAGTGGGCACGATGCCAAAGGTATAGAAGCCGCCATGCTCTTCTGCCATCGCCAGCGCCCGCATCGCTAAAGCACGGAAACGGTCCGCCCTTTGAATCACATGGTCTGACGGCAACACCAGCATCACGGCTTCGGGATCTTGGCGATAAATCAGCTCAGCCGCCCACGCGATGGAGGGCGCTGTATTGCATCCCCGGGGTTCTCCGAGAATTTGCGTTCGGGGTACCTCGGGGAGATTTTGCGAGACCTTTTCTACATAGTCCATGCCTGTGACCACAAAAGTGTGCTGGTCATCAATGACGGAGGCAATGCGATCGCGAGTGGACTGCAACATGCTTCGCTCGCCAACCAGGGTCAGAAATTGTTTGGGATGCATCACACGAGATAAAGGCCAAAACCGTTCACCACGGCCGCCTGCCAAAATCACTAACCAACGCGCCATCCTTTAAGCCTGACCTACTTTCTGGTGGTATGTCTCTTCAAGCGCTCCCAATCCGGAGGGCACATCATGGCCTTCACTGGTCAGCACCGACCGGAGGGCGGTCAATAGGGTCATCATATGCGCAATCTGTGCGCCCTGACCCATAACCCCAACGCGCCAAATCTTTCCAGCCCACGGGCCCAACCCACCCGCAATCTCAATCCCATGATCTTCAAGCAGTCGCCGGCGCACCTGGGCCTCATTCACCCCAGCGGGGACTCGAACCGTCGCCACCGTCGGCAAGCGATGGGACACAGGAACCATCAGCTGCAAGCCCATAGCCTCGAGCCCCGCCCAAAGCGCCTCTGCCACCCGCCGATGTCGATTGAAGACAGCATCCAAACCTTCGTCGAGAATGAGATCCAGCGCCGCATCCAGGGCATAGATCATGCTGATGGGCGCCGTGTGATGATATGCCCGGGCACGACCTAAGTACTGGGCAATCGCAGACAGGTCAAAATACCAACTGGGAACTGGCATAGTTCGCTCCTGGAGCCGCTCTAAAGCCTGGTCATTGACCGTTATGGGAGCTAGCCCCGGCGGAGCTCCGAGACACTTTTGCGTTCCGGAAAAGACAATGTCAAAGCCCATCCGATCAACCTCGACAGGAATCCCCCCAAGAGCGGTCACGGCATCCACGAGCAGCAGCGCCCCGTGATGATGGACGAGGTCCGCCCATCCTTCCAGGGGCTGCAGCACTCCCGTCGAGGTTTCGGCTTTCACCACCGCTACCAAGCGGGTTTCCGGATGCTGTTGCAACGCAATTTGCAACTGTTCGCGCGACACGATTTCCCCGAAAGGGACCGAGAGAGACACCACCTCAGCGCCTAAGCGGCGTGCGGCATCTGCTAGCCGCTGCCCAAAAATGCCTTGTTCGACCACAATAACCGTATCGCCCGGCTCAAGAAAGTTGACCAAACTCATCTGCATGCCAGCGCTGCCCGTCCCTGATACGGGAAAGGTCAGCCGGTTTGTGGTTCCAAAGACCTGCCGCAGTTTGTCCTGCACCCCGTCGACTAGCGCCAAAAAGGCGGGGTCCAGATGGCCCAGCACCGGGCGCGCCATCGCTTGGCGCACCGCCTCGGACACCGGAGAGGGCCCCGGCGCCAACAGCAGGCGTTCCGGCAACACCCCTGCCATCCATCCATCTCCCTTCGACCCATTAATGCCCCCATTTTAACATGACTCGCGAAGAGGCGTAGGTAAGGGCGAAATCGGTATAATGACACTAAGGAGATGAGACCGTGACACGCCAAGAACTGGCACGTTTTTTAGACCACACGCTATTGAAGCCCGATGCGACTGTTCGCGACATTGAGCAACTGGTTGCAGATGCCTTGACATGGAACACCTACGCGGTGTGCGTCAACAGCGCCTATGTCCCCTTAGTCAGCCAACTACGCGGACACCACACCGATTTACACATTGCCTCGACCGTCGGATTCCCTCTCGGTCAGGCGCTGACCGCATGTAAGGTTGCCGAAACAGAGGAGGCGATCGCCGCTGGTGCGGATGAGATTGATCTGGTGTGGAATCTGGGGTTCTTCCTTTCAGGCCGCCATAAGGAGGTGGAAAAGGATATTCAAGCGGTCGTGAATGCCGCCAAAGCCATTCCAGTCAAAGTGATTCTGGAAACCGGGCGCCTTTCCCCGGAGCAAATGCGAACAGGGGCTCAACTAGCTGTGGGAGCCGGGGCCAAGACCGTGAAAACCTCCACCGGATTTGGATTTGGCGGGGCCACCGTCGAGGCGGTGCGCATTCTTCGAGAAGCCGTAGGCCCCGATATTGGCGTCAAGGCGTCGGGCGGCGTTTCCACGTACAACGATGCGCTTCTAATGATTGCAGCGGGAGCGACCCGCATTGGTCTCTCCAAGACGGGCCAAGTTTTAGCTGAAGCGCCAGCCCAGCAAAGTTAATACGACCGTCCAACGGCTCGTTCCCGCGCCAATGCAACGACCCGCCAACCATTAATTGCCTAGCGGACAAGATTCCCAAAAGGGGCGGAGGCGCCGTTTCTGCGCCGTTGCTAGGTAGGAAAGCGAACGTCTTGAAGATTGTTAAACAACGCTTCGGCGGCCCGGGATAACGGAACATCGGGGAGGCGAACCAGCCCTACGTGGTGTATCGGCATTTCGGGCTCAAGGTGGAGCTGAAAGAGCTGTTGCTCTATCAGCTCCTTTTCCACAAACTCCCGGACCACCGCCGCTACCCCAAACCCCGCATGCGCAAAGGCGGCTAGCAAGTCGATGCTCCCCAGTTCGATTTCCGGACGGAGAGAGACACCATTTTCTTCTAAGAACGTTTCGATCCGAGATCGGGTCACACTCCCCTTGTCCAGCACCATCACGGGCTGCTTCGCCAATTCCGAAAGAGGCATCATCGCGCGCGCCAAATGGCGATACCGTTCGCCCACCACAAAGCAATCATGCAGCGCGGGACCCGAGTGAACGACCAGCCTTGGATCCATAATGGGAAGGTTGACAACCCCGAATTCGATTTGGCCTGCATGCAGCAATTCAACGGTTTCCAGGGACGTCCGGTTAGTCACATGAAGACGGACCTCGGGATGGTTACGATGGAAGTCCGACAAGACGGGAAGCAGGTAGTGCCGGCAAAGGTTATCGCTAGCGCCGATGCGAACCTCGCCCCGGTTTAGCCGCTGCATGGCAGCCACATGCCGTTCCCCCGTGTCAATAAGTTGAAAGGCTTGTTGAAGATGATCCAGCAACACCGCTCCTTCCGGAGTGACCCGGACCCCGCGCGATCCCCGAAGCAAAAGCGGGCTGCCCACCTCATCCTCCAATTTCTTCATGGCCTGACTGATTGCCGGCTGCGAAAGATAAAGGCGCTCGGCTGCCCGAGTTAAGCTGCCGGTTTCCGCCACGACAACAAAAATCCGATAACGCTCCAAAGGGCTGCTTATATTCATTCAACTTATGCCTCCTCATAGATCTATTAATTTCAATTATACACCGGGGAAATTTATACTGGTTCCGGATTCATTTGCGAGGAGGATTATCATGAGCGCGACGGCCGTGGTAGGTGCGAATTGGGGCGACGAAGGCAAGGGAAAGATGACCGACCACTTGGCGGAAACAGCCGACGTGGTGGTACGGTTTCAAGGCGGAAACAATGCGGGACATACAATTTTAAATCCGTACGGCAAGTTTGCTCTCCATCTCTTGCCATCAGGCGTCTTTTACCCCCACGTAACCAATGTTATTGGGCCGGGGGTGGCCGTAAACCCGAAAGCTCTGGTCGCTGAGTTGGACAATCTTCTCAAACAAGGTCTTGCCGCCCCGAAATTGGCTATTTCCGATCGAGCGCAGGTGGTGCTTGAAGCGCATGTGCAACTCGACACCGCGGAAGAAGAACGGCTTGGAGCCCGACAGTTCGGATCGACGCGCTCCGGCATTGCGCCCTTTTATGCGGATAAGGCACTCAAAATTGGAATACGCGTGGCGGATCTCTTTGACCCCATCTCATTGCGGGCCAAATTGTCGCACTCCCTTGAGCTGAAAAACGTCCTCCTGCAATTTGCGTACCGTCAACCCCCACTAGAGTCTGACCTTGTGGCACGGGATTTGGAACAATGGGCACATGCGTTGAAGCCCTACGTCACAGATACCACGGAACTTCTTCGGCGAGCCTTGGACGACGAACGCCATATTCTTTTAGAGGGACAACTCGGTGCCCTGCGCGATCCCGACCATGGCATCTACCCCTTCACCACCTCATCCTCGACCCTAGCTGGCTATGCCACCGTTGGAGCAGGTATACCTCCGCAAGCTATCGACTGTATCATCGCGGTGACAAAGGCTTACTCGAGCTGCGTCGGAGCGGGGCCGTTTGTCACCGAACTTTTTGGTGAAGCCGCTCAGGCCTTACGAGAACGCGGCGGGGATGCCGGCGAATACGGCGCTACTACCGGTCGGCCGCGGCGGGTAGGCTGGTTCGACGCGGTCGCCACCCGCTATGGTGCGAAAATTCAAGGCGCGACGGAACTGGCCCTTACCAACTTGGACGTCCTGAGTCATTGGGAGCGCATCCCAGTCGCCGTCGCTTATCGGATTAACGGCAAGCAAACCACGGCATTCCCCTCTCGCAATCTCGATCAAGCAGAACCGATTTATGAAACGCTGGAAGGGTGGAAGACCGACATCACACGCGTTCGCCGGTACGAAGACTTGCCCCTCGCCGCGCGCACCTATGTCGAACGGCTCGAGACCCTTGTGGAGACCCCAATTCGCTGGATTTCCGTGGGACCCAAGCGCGACCAGGTGATCCGTCGCCCATAGAAAGGCCAGCTTGTTGCCGCAGGTAGCATAGAACGCCGAGGGACGTGGCACCCTCACCGTGGTGATGTCGTTGCTCTTTATTCTGGCATTTTTAGGTCTAGGAATCGTGGTGTTAGGCTTCATTGCCCTGCGCCACCTGTTTCGCTACCGGTCCAATCATTAAACACCATACCGGTTTGAGCCTTAGACATAGCTCTGGCTTGGGTGCTATTCTTTGATCGCTTATCGGCGCCAACCTAATTCCCGAGCGACACACCATTGGTTGTGACCATTTGCTTTTCGGAAAGACGGGCTTCGGGCTTGAGCTGGGACCAGTCCCGCCCTCCGTCATGGGTCACATAGTATACGGGTAGAGGGTTAGAGGCTGAGACGGTCGAGTCCAGCACCCCGAATTGTGACCCCAGGAATTGGGCGCCTGAAAAGATCAAGTTAATCGGGAGGCCCTTGGGAACCCCCAAAGGGGTCCACACCCGGCCTGCGTCGTTAGTCGCCAACAACCTCCCGGATGTGTGCACCGAGGGATCTTCGGAGACACTCCATACCCACCAATCCCTACCGTTAGCTACGAACAACTTCCCGTGAAAAATCCCGGGAATCGTGACCCCTTTGGACCAGCGCGTTCCACCGTCCTTGGTGGTACGCACGCTGAGCCCCACAGCACCCTTGGTGAGGACAGCGCCGTCCTGTCCTCCATTCCAGAATTTCGGAGGTCCCATCACCATAGCGCTTCCGAAGCTCACCGGAGTCCAAGTATGGTGGCTTAGACTGTAACGAAAGAGTTCTCGTCTAGTCGTTACCCAAAGCCGATTTGATGTCGACATGGTTAGTTGCCCAAACGTTTTTCGCAATGGCCGGGGGAGGGAAACGCTCGACCAGGTGGTTCCCCCGTCTCGAGTCACATAGAGTTTTCCCGGAGGCAATGGATCCTTTGCTGTCCGGGGTGCCGAGGATATGAGGAAACTGCCATCGCGCATGTTGGCCCAGGCACTGGACATGGAACCGGCAAACACGGTCCCGCTCATGAGGTTGATGCCCGGAACGTCCACCTTGTGGTAGGCCCAAAGCCGGCCCCCGTCCTGGGTCGATGCGACCCGAACATAGGCCTTGTGATGCTGCATGTAATCGTTGACAACGATGGCCTGTTGCGAGTTCAGTGCATCGTCTGTGACTTGGCCCCCAGGGGTGGGTTTCAGTCGGCCAACCTGCACCCACCGGTTCGCCCCCGATGCCGTCCGATATACGTTGGTGCCTTCCATAGCGAATCCCCAACCGTCGGTTGGCGTAACCATATCGAACCCGGCCAGCCCTAAAGGGCGCCATGGCAAAAGCGTGGATTCTCGCCTGGACTTTGTCGTTATGGTCGGCTTGCCAACCGCCTGGGTCCGGTGAATCCATGCCGGAAGTCCAATCATCCCGATTGCCAGAACTGCCGCCGCTGGGAGATACCAACGGGAGGGGCGCGCCGAATGCAAGTGGCTAATTGAGGAGGTAGTGCCGGGGCGATAGTTCAGAATGGGTTGGGTCGGCATGGGCAGTTCGTCAAACGCATGCCGAAGCTCGTCATCAGTCCACCGTTTAGCCATGCTACTCATCCTCCCATAACTGCCGAAGGTGTTGTCGGGCGGAAAACAGCCGGCCGCGCACGGCCCCCGGCTTGCAGCCCAGATGCCGGGCAATCTGTTCCGTAGGCCAGTCCGCATAATAAAACAACCAGACACACTCGCGTTCGAGGAGAGGCAGCGTATCGACAAGTTCGCGAAACGCCGGCGGAATCCAAATATGCGCATCACTGCCCGACGATTCGACGACATCAGCCGCCACTTCTGGCCGCCTTCTTAATAGTGTCAAGGCCACTCGGCGGGCCGTGGTAAACAGCCATCCGGGTACGACAACCCGCTCGGGATAACGGCGCTGAAAGACCATCAATTTAATAAACGTTTCCTGTACTACGTCCTGGGCCAAATGGTGGTCGCGGGTCATGACGTAGGCATACCGGACCAATCGGTCTCCCCATGTGTCCACCCACCACTCAAGCGAGGCGTCCGATGGTTCCGATTGCTGCCCCATAGCGCTGCCCCCTCGCTCCAAGAACTCCACCAACCCGGCTTTTGTTATGACCCACAAAAAATTTAATGGCATGAAAAACCGATGAGACGAGGGGTAAATGGTGAAAGCCATGGGAGCCAAGGCCTTTCACCGCTCCGGTGCAACCCGGCGCCGGCGGAAGACGCCCCCGTCCGGGGAACACCTTTGACTTGAGCGAAAAACCCTCGCACCATCTGGTCGAATTTTGTGAGCATTCGTGTGGTATATCGGTGGAAGCGGTCCATTCCGTCGCCAGCCTCCGATGGCGTAACCCGCTACGGCCATTAGAGCGACCACTTAGCTCATTAAGGACGGCAAAACCGTTCTCAACACCGGCATGGCTTCGTCGTAATCATTGGGATAATTGCCAAACGAGCCCCGCTTGACGATCCCAAATCCCGCTTTTATATAAATTGCGATCGCCCGGTGACTCCATGTCTGGGTGTGAAGAAAAATATCTCGGTCGCCCTCCAACCTCGTCAACCGCTTGAGGCATTCTGACACCAACGCCTTGCCTAGACCCAGTCCCTGGAATTCGGGTCGGACCGCTAACCAATGGATCGCCGGATCCCGCCGCTTTTCCGTCATGTTCCACCAACTTGTAATCGTACCCACCGCGTCCCCGTTGGCCGCGGACACCAACAGGCATCGCCGTGAGAGTTCATCGCCATCCGGAAGATATGTCTGACGCAAGTATTTAAGAGCTTCCTCTTGTGTGGAAAACTCCCCGACTGACGTCTCAATGGTCGCCCACCGAACTTCGTCTCCCGGGACAAACCATTTCAAGGAAAAGTTGGGGGGTAGGGCCCACGTTTCGATAGGCAACCCCGCACGACGTTTCATAATCACGTTGAAATACGGTAATGTCTTGTCCAACACAAGCCCGTCACCTCTTTCGTTCGGAAGAAACGACACCGCAAACAAGGTGAACCCAAAACCCGTCTGCGCTCAATGGATTGGATCCGTTTACAGTTGGCAATCATTCTGGCGATTGGCAGCCCAAGGCCACGCCAAGTCACATGACGTCCTGTTTCAACAGGATCGGCCTACGCATCGTTCTTGCATCCACGGTGACGTAAGGATGCCCGTGTTCGCGAGCGCGTTGGCCCCTGGCGTGCAATAAGGCCGTATAGCAGCTTGCCCCCGGTACTCCGTCTATGGCGCCTCCCCAAAGGCTGGCAAACAGCGCATCAGCCTCCAAGGATCTCGAGAAAGCTTAGCTCGAACTTGGCGTTGTTGCCCCCCGCACGCTTTCACTATATCGCACCGAATAGCGATAACGACGACCAAGGCATCCTCGGCAGCGTACGCCTTCACCTACGCGTGGTCTCCAAAATGTTCCGGAACAGCGTCCGTGACCTCTTGGGCAAGCTGGCGTTATTCTCGTGTAAGGCTAGGGATTCATGGCGCTGGGCCACCAGAGACCTGATATGGTCATTTAGGAGGACATCATGGACAAATCGCTCGGCATCGTCGCCATAATCGTACTCGGATCCACGTCTATTGCTGGGTGTGGCTGGACGGGACACCTGCAAGCTTATGCCAAACAAGCCTCTCTTGCATCGAGCGGTTCAGCCTCGACATCGGCTTCGTCCGCTCGAACGACATCTATGGTCCCTATTCGCGGCGTTATTGAAGGTTTCTATGGACATCCGTGGACCAATCCAGAACGCATCAATTTATTTAGGTTTATGCAACAGGAAAATATGAATACGTACGTGTACGCCCCTAAAGGCGACCCGTATCAGCGAATGGATTGGCGCTTACCCTATCCGCCAGCTAAACTTGCCCAAATGAGGACGTTGGTGAACGACGCTAAACGAGACCATATTCGATTCGTTTATTCCATATCGCCTGGCATGACGGGAACATCAACGGCTGCTGTCCGGAAGTCCATCACCTATAGTTCCCCCTCCGATCGCAAAGCATTGGAGGCAAAAATTAATCAGCTCCGATCGATTGGAGTCAACACGTTCATGCTGTCATTTGACGACATCCAGACCACCTTAAAGCCTGCTGACCAAAGGGTTGACGGGCACGATTACGCCAGGGCTCAAATGCAGTTGGCCAATGAGATTGACGCGGATGAACGGGCCAATGATCCGAATTTCCAGCTTTGGCTGGCCCCGACATCATACTATGGCCTAACCGACGGTCCCTATTGGCAAACATTGCGGTCAACCTTGAAGCGGACCATTAAAGTTATCTGGACGGGCAAATGGGTCCTCAACAAGAGCATTAACAGCGCACAAGCAAAGGCGGTTACCAAACTGATTGGACGAAAGCCCATTCTCTGGGACAATTACCCCGTCAACGACTATACCTATGATGTGGGCAGACGCCCTCAATTGATGATGGGCCCGCTACAAGGGAGAAGCGGGTCACTCCAAAATAATATAGCGGGTTATATCAGTAATCCCATGATTCAGCCATACGCCTCGCAACTGGCGCTTCAGACCATTGCCGACTATCTGCAGGATCCCACCGGCTATCACCCCAAAACTGCCTGGGAGAACGCCATTCAACACATGCCAGGCGTCACCAACCCGCAGTTGTTTGAGGCATTTGCTGCATTCAACACGGCTAGCATTTTGAATCCGAGCGGCTACTCGCCAATGCGATCCCTGATATCGGCATACGAAAACGCTTCGTCAACCTCGTCCAAAAATTCGGCAACAAAAGCGCTTGAGACGGAGTTCGCAAGACTCGCTCGGCTCCCACGCACATTGCCCCCCACAATCACGAACAAAGCATTGCTTCACGAAATTCAGCCATGGCTAACCAAGCTCGGGGAAGAAGGACAAGGGGGACTCGATGCCATTGCCGTGCTTCAGCATCCGAGCACAACCAATCGAGCCCGGTTGTCCCAACAGATTCATACTGTGGAGGCCTCACCGTACAAAATTGGAGGAAGCATTATCACATTTATGCAGTGGGCCAAGAGTCGTCGGTAGGCCGTTAAGCTCATATATGTGGTCCAAAACCGTGTGCAAGCTGAGTTGGCTGCCGCGAGCATCTCGAAAAGCGCACGCGCGGCATCTCCTGGACTAATCACCGTCTTTGGAAATTGGCCCCATTACGGGGAAATGACACGAACACGGTCTAGCTTTCGGATATGAGCGTATTCAATCGACCCTCCGCAGTTCAACCCACCGGCGATCAATGGGAACATCCCATTGCCGGGCTTCAAGGTTTGCCAATCAACCCCCTTAAAGAGGGGGCTGAGACTTCAATACCTTTTGAACCATGCTTTTATAAAAAATGGCGTCCAAAAATTTCGGAGCGAACCAATTCAGGATTTCCAGGGTTTTCGATTCGACCACTTCCCGTTTATCTTCAACCAGCGCCTGCACGATTCGTGCGGCAACATCGCGTGCCGAGGCCTTTCTACGGTAACCGCCAGGGGTTGGATCCAGACCCGCTTCATGTTTCGTGGTCGCATGAAACTCCGTTTCTGTTTCAGGTGCACAATAGGTGAGAACGTGTACCCCATAAGTCCGTAATTCCAGGCGCAACCCATCCGCTAATGCGTTCATCATACTTTTGGTACTCGCATAGGCCGACAGGAACGGCAGTGCCCGCTTGCTTAAGACGGATGAGACATTGACAATCGTTCCATGGGTCTCCTTAAGGGACGGTATGGAGGATTGAATCAGGTTCAACATGCCATACACATTGGTTTGAATCAAATGACGGAAGTCTTCGATGGGCAATTTTTCAACGGTGCCAAAGTACCCGATCCCCGCATTATTGACGACCACATCGATTCTCCCAAATATCTCCCGGGTCAGGTCAACCGCCCGGTTGACCTGGTCGCGGTTTGTAACGTCTGTTGGAACCGCCAGCACTTCGTGATGTGCCGCTTTCAATTCGGCTTCCATGGCCATGAGTCTGTCTGTCCGCCTGGCTAACATAACGACTTTCGATCCCTTAGCCGCCAGGATTACCGCCATCGCTTGCCCGATACCACTGGACGCACCCGACACGACAACAACCTTTTCCCGAACGTCCATAGACACCCCCAGCCAATACAGACGGCTCTCAACCGCTTATTCGTGAGGATCATTTGTATATCGCTGTGCCCATTATATCCTCGACTGTCAACCCTCATTCCCGCGATGACTCGCCAGGTTAATGATCGGATAATGGGGCCAAGAGTCCCATCAATGGCTCCTCTGCGATTGCCAGCGGCCGCCGATTCTCTTAGCCGTCCCTTTCGCAAGCGGCCCTTCGAACATGAATACAGAGTGATGTCGAGCGATTATTCCCCACCCCACCTGGCTCGTTTCCTATAATCGGGGTGGATGTCACCCGACCCGATGACTTTCCGGCGCGGATTCTGCTGTGGAGACCCGGCAGCGACCGAAATCTTGCGCCGCAAAGGGGGCCACGCTTATGCACTGGACACTGTGGATTCTTCCCGTGTTCTTCGTGCTGGTGGTTCCGCGAAATCGTAAGAAATAACCACCTCCGTCGGGAGATGGTTATTCTCACAGGTAAAACATCGGCGTTCGGCAGGGTCTCCTTCCGTTCACAGCGGAAGTGCTGCCATCCCTCCCGCTCTGTTCACGCAGGGCGGGAGTTCTTCTGTTATTGTTATGCCACGGAGGTTGAGAGAATGCAAGTGCATCTCCCCTCAGTACACTTTTTAAGTATGAGACGGTGACCATCATCTTATCTTCCGCGAACAGAATGACGGCGTGGAGGTGGCATAGTGGACCTTCAAATTACCTTGGCTCACGGAACACCCCGCGAGGTGGAGACGTCCCAGTGCCTTCTGGGCTTGATCTATCGATACAACTTGTCCCCGTATACGTTCACCCGCCTCATTCGGATTGAACAAGGCGTTGTTCCGCATAGCCACCCTGTGTTAACCCTGAATACACTTCGTCGGCATGCTCCAGAACCGCTTCTTCCCACGTATTTGCATGAGCAGATGCATTGGAAAGTGACCACTCGGGTTCGAGGAACCGACTTGATAAGTGCTATGAGGTCCGAATTCCCGTCGCTGCCCATCGAATTTCCAGACGGCGCAGGAAGTGAGGAGTCGACTTATGGGCACATTGCCGTCTGTTATGAAGAATACGATGCTCTCTTGCATCTGCTGGGCGAGCGCGAAGCAACCGCACTTCTTATGGCCATTCGCAACACAAGGTATCGGGCCGTGTACGACCTTGTCCTGACTCGCACCGAGGAAATTCGAAAGATTCTTACCCGCATAGGGTTCGATTGAGGAGTTCAGATGTGATCGACCGGACGAGCGGAGACGGCTTTGCTGAGCGATGAGCAATCTCCCTCAATTGCACACCGGCACGCCAAATTCAAAAAACAAAACCCCCCATCTGGCGGGTTACGAAAAGTGGTGCTGGGAGCCCGATTCGATTAAGCAACGCACGTATACGCTCAGCGTATGGCGGTGGATTGACTTTCGAACTTCGAAGGAATCCATCAAGGCGAGGTATGTCGCGTTGAAGCAGCAAGATATCATACCACCCGACGCGCCGAAGGAGGATAATCATCCGTTGTGTCCAAATGACCTTCGTCGTGATGTTTATGGGCAAAACACAAACCCGCCATCTTACAGCTTGTGCTGGTTCGAAAAATATTGGTGCCGGGAGCCCGCCATGCATAGAAAGCCCCGCCATACGCTGAGCGTATGAAACCCTCACGCTTTTCTTTCGCGCCAAAGAGTCGTACTACGCTCGCCCGATCCATTGACGTCTGGACGTAAAAACGGCCAAAGTGAACCAAAGCGAGCGTATAAACCGGGGCCACGCATCTGGTTTTGCAAAAACGAACGCGCTACGCTCGCATACAGCCCCCGCGAACCGACTTAGAGTGCTGTCGAGCGATTATTCCCCACCCGATATGGGTCGTCTCCTATAATCAGGTTGGATGTCACCCGCCCGATGACCTTTCCAGCGCAGATCTTTTGCTGCGGAGACCCGGCAGCCTGTCGAAATCTTGCGCCGGAGAGGGGGCTATGCGTATGCACTGGACATTGTGGATCATCCCCGTGTTCGTCGTACTGGTGGTTCCGCGTATTGGCAAGAAATAACCACCTCCACTGAGGAGATGGTTATCAGCGAAAACATCGGCGTTCGGCAGGGTCTCCTTCCGTGACCATCGGAAGTGCTGCCATCCCTCCCGCTCTGTTCGCGCAGGGCGGGAGTGCTTCTGTTATTGTTATGCCATGCTGGTCGGCAGAATGCAAGCGGCGATGCCTGGACAGGGAAGACCGACCAAACAAAATCTGAGGTGAACAGAACCATGCCATCAAGCAGACCAAGGGGGACTGGAGTGAATTTCTTTACGTTTGGAACTTTCATGATGATTTACATCCGAGGCATGCATCCCGATTGGCCGTACGATTTTGTCGATGAAGCAGAATTGCGGTCAGTGGGGATGCTGTTTCGCGAGCTTGAACCCGTGTCAGATGAGAAGTTCGAGCAAACAATTGAACAGTTTTTGCGTATGGGGAGAAGGAAGAAAATACCCCTCTTGGAGAGGTTGGCTATAGCGTGGGCAAAGGGAAACGTGACAGGATGGCCACAACAGCGCCCCGACGAAAAGGACTTGCGACAGGCTCTCCAAGTCTTGCAAAAGGCCACAATGGCTACGGACGCTCAAGTAGAGGCGGCCGTTGCTAGCATTTTGGATGATAACCCTGACGAAGGGGCGATGTTTTGACGCTGGCGGTTGGACCGAGGTGTTTCCCATCCTCCACCGCAAAAGTCGTTTTGGGGAAAAATAAAACCCGCTATCAAGAGCTTGGTGCGGGTTTTTGCAAAATTGGTGCCGGGAGCGGGACACGGGCACGAGAGACCCCGATACGCTGAGCGTATGGCGCACGTTTTATTGCGGTCTCCCGGAGACCGAGACCGTGACGCTCGCCTGATCTGACGTAAATCAGGCCAAAAACACCCAAAGCGAGCGTCTGGATCGCGTTGTCACGTCGCTCTACGTCAACCTGACACTGCAACGCTCACCCTCCAGAGGCATCCCCTGCTCCGATGTGATGTCGAACGATTATTCGCTACGCCACCGGACTTGTCTCCTATAATCGGGGTGGATGTCACCCGACCCGATGACTTTCCGGCGCGGATTCTGCTGTGGAGACCCGGCAGCGGCCGAAATCTTGCGCCGGGAAGGGGGCACGCCCATGCACTGGACACTATGGATTCTTCCCATGTTCGTCGTGCTGGTGGTTCCGCGAAATCGTAAGAAATAACCACCTCCACTGAGGAGATGGTTATCTTCGCTCTAAATCGGCGTTCGGCAGGGTCTCCTTCCGTTCACCGCGGAAGTGCTGCCATCCCTCCCGCTCTGTTGACGCAGAGCGAGAGTTCTTCTGTTATTGTTATGCCACGCGGACACCAAGAATGCAACCCTGAAGAATACCACAGGAATTGGAGGAGTCAGAGTTGAGGCATAAAGGGTTCCTATATGCAGCGGAAATGACTGATGCATTATTGGACGTCATACATGAGTCTCAGTGGTCCACCCGTCTTATCGCCGAACTGGGATCTCCAGCAAATTTGTTTTTCCACATGATTCGCGTACGAGACGTCTACCGTGACGCCCTAGAAACGGGCATTTTATCCTTTCCCGGACGATTTCTACCTGATAATGCTCACGTCGCTACGGAACTCCGACGCAGTCGCGAACAACTCGCTCAAAGGCTTGCAGGAGCCTGTGACGAATCTGTGAAGTTTGGTCTAAATCGGCTGAGTGCAGACGAAATTTGTGCCGCAGCCATACAACATGAGGGCCTCCATCAAGGGCAATGGTACGTGGCCCTCAAACAGCAAGGCATACCGCTACCCATTTCATGGCGACAAGACTGGTCACTGACCTAAGGGCAGAAGGCGGAACCATATTTTCATTGGCGTGGTTTGAAAGTAAAGGCCAGTGTTCAGAGAAAAATTGGGATGTCGGGAAGTTTGGGGGAGCAATAGGAACGGTTCACAAGCGCCGCAAAAGGGCGTTGCATTGCCGATTTTGAGGAAAAAATAAAACCCGCCATCAGGTGGGTTTTGAAAAATGGTGCCGGGAGCGGGACTTGAACCCGCACAACCCTTCCGGATCGGAGGATTTTAAGTCCTCTGCGTCTGCCGATTCCGCCATCCCGGCTTGTTATGAGTATTAAGCCCCTCGTCCTCCACGCTTCGAATCGGTATTGCGGCGAAGGTCTTGCAGGCGATCTTCACTGTCACGCATAAAGCGTTGCATCTTATCCTCAAAAGAGACTTGCTGCGCACGACGCTCGTGCGAGGGTCGATGGTCGCGACGTGGCCCCCCGTGTTCACGTGTCCCAACGGCTGCCGATTTCGGTTGGGCCTGCCGGATAGATAACGCAATTTTACCATTGGCGTCCATGGACAAGATTTTAACCTGCACCTTATCGTTTTCCTTATGGTAGTCTTTGATGTCTTTCACATATGCATCTGCAACTTCCGAGATGTGCACCAGTCCGGTGCGCCCATTAGGCAAAACGACAAAGGCGCCGAAGTGGGTAATTCCACTGATGGTGCCCTCAACTATCTGGCCAACTTCCAATTCAGATGCCATTGAGACGTCAAAGTCCTCCCATGGGAACGATTAAGGTAGTCTTATTATATGGTCCGCACGGAAAAAATGTCAACGGAAAGGCTCGCGTAATCTTCCAATTTTTACTATCTATCCACACTCGGCAACGGAGCTTGTCCTGTCAATATTTCCCGTAACGTATGTGGATTATGCAAATCGTGAATGTCACGCTGTAGCGCGTGATTCTGTGCCTTAATGGCTTCGATGCGATGATTCAGAGCCTGCTGCTGGCGGGATATGACCCACATATGATCTAAGGACACGGCGCTCCAATAAACGAGGTAAGCGCCGATAACAAAGGTGGCGATGCGCCGCCAATTGATGCGCAACGAGCGTTTGGCCATTACTCGTCGTCCGCCTCCTCCTCATCGCCAAAAACCCCTAACGGATCGCCGGAAATTACCAAGACAACCTCATAGCCCTTGCTTTTGGCGCGATTGTATAGAGTTGCCACCGTGGCCGGCGACAAGCCCAACTTCTTCGCCACTTTATCATTTGACTGCCCAGTTTCCTTGAGAGCGACAACCTGTCGCTCGCGAAAAGAGAGTCGTTCCATTCCCCGAATTTCTATCTGCATAAATTCCCCGACTTATCCACAATCTGTGCACAACCTGTGTACAAAACTAGTACAGGATTTGTACGATGTTTTTACATTATAGGTTATCCACAGGGGGATTGTCACCCTTTTTTCGGGGGTTTCCGAAGCTTGTCTTGAAGACGCTGAAATAAGCGGATAAGGCCGCGGACGGGGGCCAACGTGTAGTAAACAGCTCGGGCCTCGACATGCGCAACCAATAACAGCGCGCCCATCACGACAGGCGCTGCGAGCCAGGTCCATAGCCCGTATCCCACTAACACGAAAGCAATTGACCAGATGCGAAAAGTACCCCACTCTGTCCAAAAGAGCATGACGACAAAGGCCATGCCGACCAGCACAAACCAAAACCAATCCAAGAACTCCCGGACTCCAACCTGCATGCGATAGGTGATCCGGCAGGCTCCATAGGCGGTGGACAGCATACCAAATCCCATCCCGGTGAGAATCCAGACCGCGATGATGAAAAAGGCGTCGTTCGGAGGCATCGGACTTCCCCCTAACGCCAAATCTTATTCCACGTATTTCCTGCCTGGTTGCGCTGCCTCTTCTTCCCGTACTGCAGCGCGTCAAATTCTCCCACGGCGACGAAGTGCCCTTGGTCCAGGTCTAGCGTTTGAATGCGCAGATTGTGACCTCGAACGGTCAAGGTCCCCATGGTTGTCGAAAGTACAATGGTGTCGTCGTCAAAATTATCGACGTGCTGCACACCTTCCAATGACAGGCTCTGGCGGTTGACCAGCGCAATCGAATGTCCCCGCTTTTCATCCATCGGACGGACCCCTTTTCCGGTGAGAGATTTCCTCTCACAGCCTATGCATCGCGTCGTCCAAATTAGACCTCCCGATATAGGGTCTCCGCCTCTTTGGCGGGAACATTTTCCCGAATCGCCTCGACGACGACGATGCGTGGGCCCCCGGGCACCTCCAACGTGATGCGGTCGCCCACTTTGACTTCATATCCCGCTTTCACAACCCGTCCATTGACGGATACGCGCCCTTGATCCAAAACCTCCTTGGCCACCGTACGGCGCTTGATAATCCGGCTCACCTTTAAGTATTTATCAATCCGCATGCAGGACGTCCCCCCCTAAAACATGAAAAAGGCCGTCTCCTCCATGGGGACGGCCTGGCACGAGAAAAACTACTTGGCGACGGAATCCTTCAACGCCTTGCCGGCCTTGAAAGCCGGTACGCGGCTTGAAGAGATTTCCAAGGTGGCGCCGGTGCGAGGGTTGCGACCCACACGTGCAGCACGCTCACGAACTTCGAAGGTGCCAAAGCCAACCAAGGACACCCGGTCTCCCTTGGTCAAAGCGGATTCGATGCTCTCCACCACGGCGTTCACGGCACGCTCTGCGTCCTTCTTGGTCATCCCCGCGCGTTCGGCAACTTCGGTCACTAATTCTGCCTTGTTCAAAATCGTCCCTCCTAATGAGATCGATAACGGATTTTCGCATCCAGTTATTCGCCAAGTCTTCCGGAAATCCTTTTTTTACCGCAAATTCCCCGCGATTTCGCGGTTTTGAGGGGCGGCCTGAGCCACTTTTTTCCATAGAGCCCACTCAGCGTCTTGATGTTGGATGCGTCCGCCTGAAGCCACAGCCCAGGCAGCATCTGCTAGAATTTCCTCTATCTTGCCCGGGTTTTTGTCAAAATATACCTGTAGCAAATCGTAAATTTCTTGATATACGGAGCTTTCCGGGTGTATGCCCAGTTTGTCAAGACGCTTGGCCGCAACCAGTGCCGGGTAAACCCAAACAGCACTCGCATGATGGGGCGGCTCTTGCGCCTTCAGCTTATCCCATTGCTGGCGCACTTCCTCAGAAGTTGCCCACGCTTCCTCAGCAAACACATGAGGGTGGCGGCGGATCAGCTTTTGTGCTTGCTTTACTGCGATGTCGCTAAAACTAGAATTCGGAGCCAGTGCTCCCTGAAAGGCTATTTGCAGCAAGACGTCGCCTAATTCTTCGATGAAGGCCTCGTCGTCCCCTGCAACTAAAGCTTCGGCGGCCTCATAACTCTCGTCGAGCAGGTACCGCACCAGCGATTGAGGCGTCTGCTTGCGATCCCAAGGGCAACCTTCCGGCCCCAACAGCCGCTCCATCACATATAGGAGAGGTCCTCCTGCTGTTGGAATCCCAGGCAGAATCAGGCGGTCTCCCGCCATGAGCTGGATTTTGGCGATATCACCCCAAAGAATCTCGACGGGAGGTGATCCGGACACCCACAGTTGCGCCTTAGCATCATCCGGAAACAGTGCTCCAAAACGTTCCCAAATCGCCGCACCATCCCGTGGCCCCTGGACGATGAAGCGATCGTCCCGGTTGTTCCCGTCCTCGCCATGCCAAACCCAGTCTGCCATTTTTACCCCCTCGGTGAAACCCACGCCTCGGGGGTAGTATAGCAAACGTAACGCAAAACCCCATATTTTAACGCTCTTTCAAGGCTTTGGAGACCGTTGCCATCTCTCCGGACAACAACATCACAGCCGCATAGACAACGACCCCTACCGGCACAGCCAACACGACATGCCAGAAGCTCGGCAACCAAACAGGGCCTGTCAGCCATAAACGAAGCCCCATCGCCATCACCACCGTTCCGACCAGCGGCCACAGTAAGCTTTTAAAGGGCTGGGTACCCGGGCCAACAATGCGAATCCAGTCGCGCCAATTGAGATACGCCGTCGTCAAGGCCGCGCCCACTGTTCCCATGGCTGCCCCGCGAATGCCCCAGGCCGGCAAAGCGGTTAGCCACCACGTGAGGAGAAACTTGACTCCCGCACCAAAAATCAGGTTTTTTACCGGCACCCATCCATGCCCAGCCGCCTGCAGTGAAGATCCCATGACTTGCTGTATCGCCAACACGGCCGAGCCGAGGGCGAGCACTTGCAATGCCCCCGCAGATCCGCTCTCACCATACAACAGCTGTGTTAACGGGCGGGCTAAGACCATCAAGCCGGCCGACATCGGGAGGCCTAGCAGCCAGACCATGTGAATGGCACTGTCAACTTTCTGGTTCGCCTGATCGTGGTCGCCCGCGACAATCGCCCGCGCGACTGCTGGTACCAACGATACCGCCAAGGCTGCCCCCACCACCATAGTGAGATTGATGAGCGGCATCGCCTCGCCGCTTAGTTGACCAAAGCGGGCGGTGGCCTGTTCTAAGCTTAGACCTGTCAGCCTTAGCCTCCCCGGCACAAACACCGAATCAGCCATCAGCATCATTGGAAACAGGAGACCCGAAAACGACATCGGCAACGCCACCATCACCAAGCGCCACAAATCCCCCAAGGGGATCCGGCCGGAAAGATTCCAGCCTCCGCCGCTTCGTACGCGCTGCCAACCCAAGAACACCATGCCCATCATGGCGCCAATGGGAGCCCCTAATGTCGCCCCCGCCGCCGCTTTGTCAATCCCATAGGGCAGGAAGTGATAGGCCAACGGAAACATGACCATTACCCGCGCGACCTGCTCCAATATTTGCGAAATGGCGGTGGGCTCCATATCCTGGTGACCCTGAAAATATCCGCGGAAGCTAGCCTCCAAAGCTACAAAGGCTAAGGCTGGGGCAAGCGCTCGAATGGCCCAAGTGGAGGCTGGCTCACCGAACAAGGATCGGGCAATCCAGGGGGCGCTCAGTTCCATTGCCGCCGCCAGCAGCATACCGACCACACCCAGCATGACTTGAGCCCAGGAGCCCAAACGCTCGGCGCCATCCCCATCGCCGCGCGACAATTTCTCGGCCGTCTGCTTCGCCAGTGCCGTGGGAATGCCGTTTACCGACACCGCTAACAAAATGGCATAGAGCGGGTAGGCCATTTGGAACAACCCGACCCCATAATCGCCTAAAACGCGGGGTAGGAAGATACGGTATACGGCGCCAATGAGTTTCGACACAAATGAACCGATAGAGAGCCAAAATGCTCCCCGCCAAACCGATGTTCTGTTCATAGGAGCCCCCCGGGTATCCTCTAACCCATGGATATGTCCGGGAGACCCTAAAAAAGACTAGCCCTGCATGATATGGGCCATGGCCCGGTCGGCTGCCTGTACGGTACGCTCAATCTCATCAGGGCCATGCTGCGCCGACACAAACCAGGCCTCATAACGACTGGGCGCGAGGTACACGCCCTCGTTGAGCATCAAACGATGAAACGCCGCGAACTGTCCGGCGTCTGCTTGTTGCGCTTGGGTATAGTTTTGGACGGTTTCGGTTCCAAAAAAGAGAGTAAAGCCCGACCCCGCCCGATTGACGGACGCCACCAGGCCATGCCGAGCCGCCAAATGCAAGAGAGCGGTGGCCAAATCATTGGCCAATCGATCCATGCGTGGGTAGGGGTTCTCTTCCCGCAACACCTGAAGCGTAGCCAATCCCGCGACGGAAGAGAGCGGGTTTCCAGCCAATGTGCCCGCTTGGAACATACCGCCCAAGGGAGCCACGTAGTCCATAATGTCCCTGCGGCCTCCGTAAGCTCCAGCGGGAAGTCCCCCGCCAATAATCTTGCCCATGGCGTAGAGGTCAGGTATGACGCCCAGCAACGCGCCGGCTGAGCCATAGTGAAAGCGAAAGGCGGTAATGACTTCATCAAAAATTAATAAAGCGCCGGCCTTGTGGGTCAGATCCGCCATTTTTTGCAGGTAACCCGGTGCCGGATTGACAATCCCCATATTGCCCACGATGGGTTCCGTGAGCACACAGGCAACCTGATCGCCAATTCGACTAAGAACCTCCTCAAGCCGCTCAATATCGTTATATGGCAAGCTGACCACGTCCTGGGTTACCCCTTGCGGGACCCCTAAACTATCGGCTGTCCCGATCGTCGATGCACCAGAACCGGCTTTGACCAACATTGCGTCGCTGTGCCCATGATAGGCACCTTCAAATTTGATGACTTTGGTGCGGCCCGTAAAGGCACGGGCAAGACGCACCGCCGACATCACCGCCTCCGTGCCGGTGGTGGTCAACCGCACTTGCTCTAGTCCCTGCACCGCCCGGACCAACTCCTCGGCGAGGCGAATTTCGGACGGATGGGGTGTCCCCAAAAGGGGTCCTTCCGCCATGGCTTGGCGCACCGCCTCCACCACTTGGGGGTGACTGTGGCCCAAGATCAGCGGGCCAAAGGCGGCCAAATAATCGATGTAGCGGTTGCCATCCACATCGATGAGCCAAGCACCCTCCCCCCGGTCCATCACAACAGGCGGATCGCCCCCAACCGCTCGAAAGGATCGCGCTGGCGAATTGACTCCACCCGCGATGACCGACTTAGCCCGCTCAAACCAGGTATACGACCCATCCCGTTCCACAACACTGCTCCTTTCACGCATTTGCTTTCATATTACACGACCAGGTCGCACGGAATAAGACGGGACAGACCGCGCATGATAGTGCCATGATCGGAAAACTCTGGGTTCCACGGCGCCTCCTCATCGGCGGTCTTATCCTCCTTGGCCTCGATTTAGGGCTTTGGGTGGGACCGCATCTTGGGCTGTTGGCCCACGTGGATAGTTTGCTTTTCCTCCTAGCACTTGGGGTCGCTGCGCTGGCGACCGGAGCCGGTTTAGGCGGCGCCGTCTTGATGGTGCCGGTCCTCCTCTTCCTACGCCATCTCGGGATCATTGACTGGCCGCCCACCGAAATTAGCACCTTGGCCGCCATGGCCGCAGCTCTGGCTGCTGGCAACGGCGCACGAATCCAACGAAAAAAGGGTCTGGTGCTGGGGGGCTTGGCGTGGAAAATGGGAATCGTGGGAGCGACGACAGCCGTAGTCATGGCAATCTGGTCATCCCGTTGGACGCCGTCACCGATTGTCTCCCTCGACGCATTCATGGCACTCACAGCCGTCCTGTGCCTCTGGGCAGCTCCCCATCCTCGAGAGGGCCGGAGCGTCACGGCAGCCATTCCGGAACGCCGGATCCTCGCCGCGACGATGCTGGTAGCCGCATCCTCTGGCGTTACCGGGATGCCCGGATCCTATCTGCTCATTCCCCTGCTGCTCTGGGTTTCGCCACTTCCCTACCGTCAGGTTGCCGCCACCACCCTCCAGGCCATTTTCATTATTGCGTTGGCAACCTTTCTTATGAAGGTGCATCAGGGGTTCTTGTCGCCATCCCACGCCTTGCCGCTTGGCCTGGGGTCGCTCATCGGGAGTATGGCAGGGGCTCGTTGGGCCCAGCGTTCGTCGCCCCGCACCTTGCGATTATTGGCCACCCTGACGATTTTATTAGGGTCCGCAACGAGCCTTTTCTTCTAGACGATCGGCCACGACCTTTTTGCGTTAAACTGGGGCTAAATACCAAATTCGGGAGGCTTCCCATGGGATTCGATCTTCACGACCTTGATCGCATCGTATCACTGACGCATCCGGTCATTCATCCGCTTGACGCATTTGTAGTCATGGTTTATAAGCGTGTAGCCAATGACAAGAAATCGTATGAAAGTCGCCTATTGGTGGCCGGCCCGGGTACTCCCGCGCGCTTCCTCACTGGGGGCCCCAAGGACGCACATCCGGCTTTTTCGGCAGATGGACGTTTTCTGTGGTTCATCCGCTCGCAAGACGACCGCGGCCAGCGCCTCATGCGCCTCCCCTGGGAAGGCGGTGAAGCCGAACCGGTAGGACCCAAGTTTTGGGACCTTGCCATGGTAAAACCCATTCCTGGCGGCGACGGAGTACTTGTTCTTGCTCGAGCTCCTGAACCGCCGCCCGAAGAGCCCCAATGGCCACGCCACTACCAGCGCTGGCAGTGGCAATACGACGGGCAGAGATACTTCCCCGATCACCCCATCAGCCTCTGGCACGTTGATGGGCAGGGCCAAACCACCCGGCTGGAGGAGAGTGTTTATGACATTGCGTCAGTCTCCATCTCGCCGGACGGCCGCTTTGTTGTCTACGATCGGATAACCGACGAGACAGCCGCGGCCGTCCCGCGCAGCGACATCTATCGTCTCAACCTCACAGCCTCTGCATCCCCCGAGCGCATGACAGACGGCCCGAAAAGCTGGCGTGCACCCACCGTTCTGGGAGATGGCCGCATCGTGGCGCTTGCATCCGGACAAGACTTTGGTCCGGCGACCATCGAGGAGCTTTATGAAGTTGCGCCCACCAACCGACGGCTGCCCTTGCCGCCCGACCTAGAAGTCGGCGAGAGCATCAGCAGCGACACCCGATTTGGCCCCGAACCGATCCGACCGTTGGCCGTCGGAACTAGCGGCGTGGCTATCGCCGCAACACAACAAGGCCAGACGCATGTATGGATCGTTGACGGCGTCCAGGCTGAACCGTTAGGCGTGCCCGCGCCGGTTGCGGCCCAATATGCAGCAAACGGTTCGCGCGTGGTTGTGATTGGGGGCAGTCTGACTGCGCTCGATGAGGCATACTGGTGCGAAAACGGCATCGCACAGCCAATCACGGAGGTCAATCACTGGGCTCGGGAGAAAATAACCCCCACCGAGATCATATCGATCACTCGTCCGGATGGGATGGCCATACCCGCCTATGTCACCGGGATGGAGGAGCGGCAGCCCCGCCCGCTCATTCTCTATGTGCATGGCGGGCCTCATGGGGCTTACGGAGAGAATGTCCGCTACGATACCCAAGTCATGGTTCAGAACGGTTATGTCGTGGCCCAAGTCAACCCCCGCGGCAGTATGGGCTACGGGCAAGCGTTTCGAAACGCCGTCCGGAGTGATTGGGGCGGATAGGACATGGAGGATTTGATGGCCGTGGTGGACCATCTCATCGAAATTGGCGCGGCCGATGCGGACAGATTGTATGTCACCGGTGGGTCATATGGGGGGTTCATGACTAGCTGGATCGTGGGTCATACCGACCGCTTCAAGGCCGCCTCGACAGTCGTCCCGGTAACCAATTTAGTGTCCTTTTACGGAACCAGCGACATCGGCTGGTGGTTTGCTCCTGGAGAAGTGGGACCCACACCGTTTGACGATGTTGATGCGCTATGGAAGGCGTCGCCTTTGGCGTATGCCCCCCGGGTCAAAACCCCCACTCAGGTGGTCGCCGGTGAAGACGACCGCCGATGCCCCATTGAACAGGCGGAACAGTATTACACCGCGCTCAAGCACTGTGGGGTTGCGACGGAATTTTTACGTTATCCTGGCCCCCATAGCTTTTCCACCCAGGGACGGCCCGACTTGCGCCAGGACCGTCTATCGCGGCTCCTAGATTGGTTTTCTAGATATTAATGGGGGAAAGGCACCATGACAAAATGCCCATGGCCCTGCTTTTGCGGGGCTCATGGGCAAAATCCGGTCATGGGATCTTAATGGATGGCGGTTGGCGCAGCCGTACCAGCGGCCTCCTTCATCACGTGATTGGTCAAATTGTTCACCCAGACGTTGGTGCTATTCCCTTGATGGCGCACGGTAACAATCCAAACGCTGGAACTTCCCTAGGCACGTTGCACAGCGGCCACGTGCCCACCCCCCACCGCCTGTAGAGCCGTCTCGTCGGCATTTTCAACTTGGTCGGTGACCGATCCCAGTCGAATCCCGTGGACGGTACTAGGCTTCAGCACCATGCTATGCGCTGTCTTTATTGGCGCAGCTCCGGCAATCGTTGCAGCATCCGCGTATCCATGTCCGAGGATACCAAAAGCTCCGGCCATACCGGCCAATATCGCAACTCCGGTCCCGATCCATGCTTTTTTCACGCCCGTTGTCATGTGTATCGACCTCCTTTGGCGGGACCAGATTACCCACCCCACGTGACAGCTTTATGACCGCAAGATGTCATTTTTTATGACAAACGGAACCTGCCGGGGCCCCAGGGGGTTGTGCGCTTGTCATCAAACCATCAGGAAACTCGGGTATAGTAACGATGAGAACGCTAAGGGAGATTGGGCATGAAAATTTTAGTCATCGAGGACGAACCACGCGTGGCCGATTTGTTGGCCCGAGGACTGCAGCAAGCGCAACACGTCGCCGATGTATCCCATACCGCCGAGGACGCATTAATGTTGGCGGCAGACGGTCACTACGATGCCGCCATCGTCGATGTCATGCTGCCTGACATGGATGGGTTTACTCTCATTGAAACCATGCGCGATCGGGGTGATCGCTTCCCGATCCTGATGCTGACGGCCCGTGACACCGTGGATGACAAGGTGACCGGACTCAGAAGCGGTGCAGATGACTACCTAACCAAGCCCTTCGCCTTTCAGGAACTATTGGCCCGGCTTGATGCGCTGTCCCGTCGCAGTGAGACTTTCCAAGATACCAACGACATAACGGTGGGCCCAGTCAGCCGCCGCGGCAACACCATGTATTGCCATGGCCGCGCGTTAGATTTAACGCCCAAAGAATTTCAGGTTCTAGATCTCTTGATGCGCAACAAAAACACTGTGCTGTCACGTCAGCAAATCCTTGATCGCGTGTGGTCTACCGAGGCAGACCCAATTGCGAATGTGGTCGACCGCGTCATTGCCCGACTTCGAAAAAAGCTTCGAGCCGCCGATGGTCCCGCCATTGAAACAGCGCGGGGGTTTGGCTACGTGATTCGCGGATGAGGCGCTCCGCCCCCACCACCGAATCGCGCTTGCTGCGCCGGCTCCAATGGCGGATGGCACTGAGCTTTGCCATCGCTTTCTTGGTCTTCGACATTGTTGTGGTAGGGCTCACCTATGAAGTGCTGCAGTATCACTTTTACAGTGAGGCCAAAGCGACCATCCAACATGTCTGGAGTGATCGATTGCCTGATTCTGTTCCCCCCAGCCTCCCTCCAGATCAAGACGGAGAAATCAATCACCCGGGCGACAGTTTACCGCGGGTCGCGACGTGGCAATTCAACGCGGCAGGAAAGACCATCCGCACGATGCCCACGCTGTATGGATTTCCGGCGCCATCCAGCACCATCCTGCCCAACCGTGCTCTCTTGTCCCAGATGCCCCATACGCATAGCACCCTCTGGGCGGTGGCCCGATACCAATCGTATCGCGTCATGATTGGTTCGAAGCCTGTTTGGAACGACGGCCGCTACCTAGGAGCCCTGCAGAGCGCCTATTCGATGGGTCGGTTGACGTCTGTGATGCGCGGCCTATTGGCGGTGGACGCGGAAGTCAGTCTGGTTATGGCCGCCTTGATTGTTGTGCTGGTATTGTGGCTGTCCGGGCGTTCGCTGGGCCCCATTCGGGAAGCGCTTGGTCGTCAACGCGCCTTTGTCCAGGATGTTTCGCATGAATTGCGCACCCCGCTTACGATCGTCAAGTCTTCGTTAGAGCTCGCCTTGCAGGAAACAGAGCGGTCAAATGTTGACTATGCGATTCGCGACGTGATTTCCGAAGTGGACTACATTACCCGCCTCACCCACGATTTGGCCGCGTTGGCTCGCGTCGGATCGGGCAGTACGGAGATCCAGCCGAGTGAGCTCAACCTCTTCGATTTAGCAGATGATGTGATCGCAGCGCTCACCCCGCTTGCGGAAGAGCGCGGCGTCACACTGGACGCTAAGAAAACCGGCCCTAACCCGGTCATTGTGGCTGACCCGACCTTTGTCCGGCAATTGCTCATTATTCTGTTGGATAATGCCTTGAAATACAATCATCCGGGAGGCCGGGCGGAACTCGCGGTCCGGGTTCTAGACGAGACCGTCCATGTACGGGTTTCCGACACCGGATCGGGGATTCCCAAAGAAGATCTGCCCCATCTCTTTGACCGCTTTTATCGCAGCCGAACGGCATCACGGCTCGCACCGGGCAGCGGTCTGGGGCTGGCTATCGCCCGGTGGATCATTGACGCGCATGCTGGCACAATCCGGGCAGAAAGCGAGTTGGGACGGGGAACAGAGGTGGTCGCCGAGTGGCCTCGTCGCGTTCCTTAGACGGAAAAGAACCGCAATGACCCTGCGGCGAGATCATTGCGGACTCCCAAGGTGTATTGTGGAGAACGTCTCCTATTGCTCCATTTGCTTGGCCAGGAAGCCCGCAGCCGTCTCCGCCAATTTAATCTCCATATCTCCCATCTTGGCGTCGGGTTCCCGACTACAAATAATGATCGCCCCAATGGGGTCACCTTCGGCTATAATCGGCGAAATCACTTCAGCGACGAACTTGTCTTCGTCGTCGTCTCCGATGACACTCCCCTTGGGGCGATGATCGCCACGGTTGAAGAAGAGCGTTTTACGGTCTTCCATAGCCTTTTCGACAAGTGCGCCTAAAGACTTGTTCAAGAACTCCTTCTTGGGTGCCCCTGCCACCGCGATGACCGCATCGCGGTCGGCGATGAGCGCAATATGTCCGATGGCTTCATATAACGAATCTGCGTACTCCTTGGCGAAGTCGCCCAGCTCTCCAATTGGGGAGTATTTTTTGAGAATGACCTCGCCGTCCCGATCGACGAAAATTTCGAGTGGATCCCCTTCCCGGATCCTTAGCGTTCGGCGAATTTCTTTTGGGATCACCACGCGGCCCAAATCGTCGATTCTGCGGACGATTCCCGTAGCCTTCAAACGAGCGCCCCCTTTCTCTTCGCATCTTCAGAGGTAGTATATCGAGGCGCCGCGCCGATTATGCGTTTTTTCCAGTTTTACCGAATGGTAGAAGTCAGCTCACAAAAAGCCGTACCTTCTCGCTATTCATTAAGCCAGCCGCCCAAGTGTCGAATGCTTTTTCCTTAGCGGACTGAACCATTTCGGCTTTAATCGCTGGCTCGACGGCGCTAAACGGTATCGCTGCCCCCGCTCGAGATGCTTGAACTTCGATGATAGAGTAGCCCAAAGGTCCCTTGACTATACTCATTTGCCCAGGTTTTAGAGACATCACCGTATTCAGCCACGTTTTGGGCAGGGCTGACGATGCCCCAAGCTGCACCCAGCCGCGGCTGCCACCCTGACGCTTGTACTGATCTTGAGAATCGCGCGCCGCCAAGGCCGCGAAATTGGCCCCATGTTTTAATTGAGCGAGAATGCCCGTCGCCTCGGCATGGGTTTTTACCCGAATATCGCGTACGAGATCTTCGGGAGGAGACACATAGAAGGCCTTGTTTTTTAAGTAGTAGCTGTATGCGTCTGCCGTGGTGGGCATGGAAACCTTGCCGGTAACGCGCTGAAAGGCGGCTTGAAGAATCATCTGTTGACTGACGTAGGCTTGAAACTGGCTCATCGTCAGGCCGTTTTGGGACAGTCGCCGACTCAACGCCGCCGTCCCCCCAGCTTGAGGCGCAATCTGCTTTTGGATGACCTGGTGGGCCACGTGTGAGGCCGCCGAGCGGGTGATTACCCCATGATTCAGCGCCCAGGCGATGACAGCCTGCTGCTGGGCGAGTGCCGTCACTTGGCTTTTGGTAACAGCCGGCGCGTCGTCGAGGCGTACCCCCTGCACGACTTGGCTGGCAGCCCGCGCCTGATTCAAATCGCCTTCCGTAATCGGCGTATGTCCCACTATGGCCACCGTTTTGCTGCTCTGCGAACCGGCCCCGCAGCCTCCCGCAATCAGGCTAGGGCCGGCGATCGCGAGCCACAACACGGCACGTCTCGGGTTGGTCGCTTGCACCGTCTTGGTCCCCCTTCATAATGCTCAATACGGTTTGGGCCGTATCCAGCAGATCGAGGGCGGTGGCCTTCGGCGGCATCTTGATACCCAATTCCGGCGCTCGGTTGCTGGCAGGCACTAACCGCCCAGGAAACTGGCTTGCCAGCCGCCGGATGGCATCGGGCCCGATCAAGCTCTCGCCGGTACCCCGAATGACCAGCCGATCGCGGCGATGGCCCACCGCCGTCAACCGCAACTCCTTGGCCAACACCCGCACCCGCGACAATTGAATCAACCGCAGGACGGGCTCAGGAGGCGGTCCAAACCGATCTTCCGCCTCCTCCGCTAAATCCTCGACCTCTTTTAAGGTTCTGGCGGACACGAGGCGTTTATACACTTCAATCTTTTGGCGTGGGTCAGGCACGAAATCGTCGGGCAGATAGGCGTCAACCTCAATCTCAAGGGCCGGATCCGGCGTTTCTTGAGCCGTCTCGCCCTTGAGTTCGCGGATCGCTTGCCCCAGCATTTCGGTGTAGAGATCAAAGCCCACCGAGGCAATGAAGCCATGTTGCTCGGATCCTAAAAGGTTGCCGGCTCCGCGAATTTCCAAATCCCGCAACGCAATCTGGTAGCCGGCGCCGAGCTCCGTAAACTCGCGAATCGCTTCCAGCCGCTTTTCGGCTTGAGGCGTCAGCACCTTATCAGGCTTAAACGTAAAGTAAGCGTACGCCAGCCGGGAGGAACGGCCCACCCGGCCGCGCAACTGATAGAGCTGGGCGAGACCCATGCGATCAGCGTCCTCCACAATTAAGGTATTGGCATTCGGAATATCAAGGCCCGATTCAATAATGTTAGTCGCCAGCAGCACATCGTATTCCTGATCGATAAAGCGCGCCATAACATCTTCAATGCGGTTTTCGTCCATCTGTCCGTGAATAACGGCTAAGCGCAAATCGGGAAACATGCGCATCAGCCGTTCGACGGTTCGGTCCATTGCCATGATGCGATTTTGTACGTAATAAATTTGCCCCCCACGGTCGAGTTCGCGGCGAATTGCCTCACGGACCAGCGCAGGGTCATACTCCACAACCACCGTTTCCACGGGCAGCCGATCCTCAGGTGGCGTCTCAATCACACTCATGTCGCGAATACCAATCATGGCCATATGCAATGTGCGTGGAATGGGGGTTGCCGTTAACGTCAGGACATCCACATTCTCCCGCAAAGCCTTTATGCGCTCCTTATGGGCCACCCCGAAACGATGCTCTTCGTCCACAATTAAAAGTCCCAAATCCTGAAAGACCACGTCTTTTGCCAAGAGCCGGTGCGTTCCCACCAAAAGGTCAACCTGCCCCTTTTTCAAACGCTCCAGAATATCCTTTTGCTGCTTCGGTGTCCTAAACCGGCTCAACACCTCGACCGTTACGGGGTAGCCGGCCATGCGCGCCTTGGCGGTCATGTAGTGCTGCTCCGCCAAAAGCGTCGTCGGCACCAGAAAGGCAACCTGCTTTCCATTCATGATGGCCTTGAAAGCTGCCCGCAACGCCACCTCTGTCTTACCGTAGCCCACGTCGCCGCACAGCAGCCGATCCATGGGCCGGGGCCGCTCCATATCACGCTTGATTTCCTCGATCGCTTTCAACTGATCCGGGGTTTCCTCATAGGGGAACGCCGCCTCAAATTCGGCCTGCCAGGGCATGTCAGGTCCGAACGCAAAACCCGGTCGGGATTCCCGCACGGCATAAAGGCGGATAAGCTCTTCCGCCATTTCCTTGACGGATGCGCGCGCCTTTTCCTTGGTACGGTGCCATTCCTGACCGCCCATCTTCGACAGTCGGGGTTCCTGACCTTCCACCCCCACATATTTCTGTACCAAGCTCAGCTGATCGACCGGCACATATAAGGTGTCCTCGCCGGCATATTGCACGTGTAAATAATCTTTGTGCTGACCTTGAATCTCCAGCGTCTTGATGCCTAAAAATCGGCCGATCCCATGGGTTACGTGTACAACAAAATTGCCGGGTTTAAGCTCGTTGAGCCGGATGCGCGCCCGGGGTTCTCGCCGGGCCACGCGCGGCGCCGTTTCACGACCTGACAGCTCCGTCTCCGCGAGAACGGCCAACCCCAACTCGGCTAGAACAAATCCATGCGATAGCTGCCCTGTCAACACGCTGGCCTCGCCCGCGATCCCCAACCCTTCCCTTACGGGAAGATCGAGATCAATGACCTGATTCAACATCACGCGGGCGCTCTCCTGATCGCGCACCACCAGCACGGTTTTCATGCGGGCCTTGCGAAAGCGCACGAGTTCGGATTTTAGCAAGTCCGCCTGGGCATGCACCCGGGGTGCTGGCCGACCTGTAAGGCTGAGGGAAAAGCCGACTGATCCATGGGAATGCGGCAGCAAGGACAAGGAGACGTCGGCATGCGCCTTGAACTCCTGCGTCCATAAATCTTCCGTAATAACCATGTCAGCTTCCATGGGAAGAAAGTCGCCGCGCTCCAACCGGCGCTCCTGCTCCAATCGATCCGAGGCATCCAGTCCCTTCCACGCCTCCAGGATGCGGGGCAAATCATGATATAAGATAACGGGACGGCGAGAGAACACCTGGATGATGGCCTCGGGACGATAAAAGGCGGCGCTGTAGCGCTCGATGCCAGGGAAGCTGCGCGACTCCGCCAGATCATGCAAATATCGGCCGTAGCGCTCCTTTGCCCGCGACGCGTCATCGAACTTACCCACCGCTTGGAGATTCTTTATCACTTCCTCAGACTCTAGGGACAACCGATCAATAGCGTGCCGGCGCGCCTCGTCACTCCACACCAATTCCCGGGCCGGGCCAACGGTCACCGAGGGTTCCATCGAGACGGTACGCTGCGTAGCCGGGTCGAAAATGCGGACCGAGTCGACTTCGATATCAAACCATTCGATCCGCACAGCCGGTCCACCAGGCAAAAAGATGTCCATAATGGCGCCGCGCCAGGCGAACTGGCCTTCATCGGAGACCTCCGGCTCCCGCTGGTAGCCAATTTGGACCAATTTATCCGCCAACTGTGCCGGCTCAAGGGTGTCGCCAGGCTTTAAGGTTAACTGCGTTTTGGGAGGCGGCACTAGCCGCTGGCGCACGGCCTCTACCGGCGCCACCAAAACCGCCCGGGGATCCCGTCCCGCCTCAAACAAGGCCTTCTGACGGCGCGCATACCACTCGTGGCTCTCCGCCCGGACATCGCCCACGACGTGGGGCCTTGGCGGCAAAAGATAGACGGGAGCATCCGAGCGAAACGATAGAATTTCCGCCTCCATGCGGCGTGCCTCTTGAAATCCGGGTGTGACAATCAAAATCGGCCGATCCAGGTCTCGCGTGATGGCGGCCGCCACGAACGTGGGCAAAGATCCGGACAAGCCGCTTACCTGGGCATGCACACGTCCCTGTTCAAGCCGGGCGATGAGCTCTTGGTACGGTTCATAGGCGGACCATAATGGCAGCAGTTGTTGTAGACTTGATGCGTTCACGCGAACCATCCCCGAACACCAAATACGGGCTAGTGCGGCTAGCCCGTGGTATTTTCTCTAGTTATACCATAGGTTGTCGTCCCACGGCACGGGCAGGCAATAGTCGCACAAAATTTTCACGGTGGCGGTTTCACCGCGATCATCCAATTGCACAAATTCTTCCTGCTCTTCTGGCGTCAGCGCAGCCAGTCCCAACACCGGATCTCGCCAATCTCCCGGAAACTGACCCATGCGCCGACCGCAATGCCGACAAACGTAGCGGACCATGCAATGCCTCCTCAGGGGCAAAAACGCCTTTGTCCCCGAGTGTTCCCCAGCATTGACTGGCTTAGCCATTAAAGCGACTCATCGCCCGGTCTAATCCATCGGATCGGATGGCGTCCAGCGCCTCTTGGGCACGCCCGAGCACCGCTTCCACCACCGCTACCTCCGATTCACCAAAGCGCATCAAAACCCAGTCGATGACGGCGATGGCTGCCGGCGGGCGCGAAATGCCAAGACGCATGCGGGCAAATTCCTCCGTGCCCATGGCCGCGATAATCGATTTCAGCCCATTGTGTCCGCCGCTGGAGCCCGACCGCCGGATGCGCAAGGTCCCCAACGGCAGATCGAGGTCATCCGCGATCACCAACACATTTTGCGGCATCAGGCGATAATATTGCACGAACGGACCGACGGCCTGTCCCGATAGATTCATAAACGTCCCAGGCTTTAAAATCCAGCCCCAGGAGGCCTCCGCCAAGAGACCAAAACGGCTGCGCTTAAAGGCCAACCCATGGGACTCAGCATAGGCGTCAGCCACCATAAAGCCCATGTTGTGGCGGGTCCGCTCATAGCGGGGGCCGGGATTTCCGAGCCCCACCACCAACAGCTTCCCCATGCTATTCAAACAGCTTGGACACCGATAGATCCTCATGAACCCGCATGATGGCCTCCGCTAATAGCGGCGCCACCGAAATCACTTGCGTTCGCGGGGGCGGGTCATTTAACAAAATCGTATCGGTCACGAAGATTTCGGAGAATACCGATTCTGCCAGCACCCGGTTGGCCTCGCCGGACAACACCGGATGCGTCGAGGCAGCATACACAGCACGCGCCCCCAAATTCATAATAGCTTCGGCAGCTTTGGCAATCGTTCCACCGGTATCAATCATGTCATCCACAATCACCACGGTCTTGTCCCGCACTTTGCCGATGACGTTAACCACTTCCGATACATTCGGTTCGGGGCGCCGTTTGTCGATAAAGCCTAATGGTGCTTGCAGGAACTTGGCCAACTGCCGGGCGCGATAGACACCGCCCGCGTCAGGAGAAAAAATCATCAAGTTCTCTAAATGCTTGGCATAAATGGCCTCCGACAAAATGCGCCCACCTTGCAAATTATCGACTGGAATATCAAAGAACCCTTGGATTTGCGGCGCATGTAAGTCCATCGTCAAAACTCGCCGCGCTCCCGCGGTGGTAATAAGATTGGCCACAAGTTTCGCGGAAATCGGTTCGCGTCCGCGTTCCTTGCGATCTTGACGGGCATAGCCATAAAACGGAACGACCGCGGTAACCCGCCGTGCCGAGGCTCGCCGCGCTGCATCAATCAATAACAGAAGTTCCATTAAATTGTCGTTAACGGGTCCTGATGTTGGCTGCACAATGAAGACATCCGAGCCACGAACATTCTCCAAAAGCCGCACACGAATTTCCCCATTGGAAAATCGCCCGACATCCGCTTGTCCCAACGATATGCCTAAATGCTCCACAATCTTTTCCGCCAACGGCCGGTTGGCGTTGCCGGTAAAGATTTTTAAGACTCCTTCGCGCTCGAACATAGTTCTCCTCTTGAGGTGTATTTTGACCCGGGTTTTACGCGTCTCGACCTTTAGAGCGCCTTTGCGCCGCCCATCCGGGTTTGTTTTCTTGGCGCCCGCGAGCAATCGCCAAGGCGTCCCCAGGAACATTTTGCGTCAGTGTGGATCCTGCTGCAACGTAAGCCCCCGGTCCGACCTCAATGGGCGCCACCAGGTTGGAATTGCAGCCAATGAACGCTTCATCGCCAATAAACGTCGGATGTTTCGCGGTCCCGTCGAAATTGACGATCACCGTACCAGCCCCTATATTGACCCGACCGCCAATGGTAGCATCCCCCAAATAGGAATGGTGGCCCGCCTTGGAGCCAATCCCTACGCGGGTGTTCTTGAGCTCAACAAAGTTGCCAATCTTGACATCCCGATCCAAATAGGTGCCCGCCCGCAAGTGACTAAAAGGTCCGACGCGAGCAGTACTGGCTATCACACTTTGCTCAATGACACTTTGCTCCACGACCACACCGTCAGCGATACGGCTGGACACCACCGTGGACATGGGACCAATGTGGCATTCCCGGCCGATTTTGGTGCGACCGCGAATGAAGGTCATGGGATAGATGACCGTGTCCTGACCGATCTCCACATCCGCGTCAATGTAGGTGGTAGCCGGATCTACAATGGTCACGCCCGCTGCAAAAAGACGATTAAGGGTGTCCATGCGGAGCCGCGCTTCCGCCTCAGCCAGCTCACGACGGGTATTAATCCCCATCACCTGCGCCGGGTCTTCCCAAACCATGGCGGTCACACGGGCTCCTTGTCGTCTAAGGGCCTCGACCGCATCGGTCAAATACTTCTCTTCCCCGTGGAAGGGAAGACCCGCCAATAACTGGCGAAAGCCATCAACACGCCAAATGCCGATGCCGGTGTTAATCTCTTGAATCTGGCGAACCACCGCATCGGCTTCTTTCTCCTCGACAATCGCCTCGACAGCGCCCTCGGCGTCGCGCACAATGCGTCCGTATCCCGTCGGGTTTTGCACATAGGTGGTGACCAAGGTGGCAGCGCTCTGATCCTGGCGATGACGCTCGATCAGGTCGCTGATAAGTGCTGCAGGAACCAAGGGACAGTCCGCATAAAGCACTACGACATTTTCTACCTCGTCAGGAATGGCACTTAAAGCATGCAACACGGCGTCTCCGGTACCGTGCATCTCGGGCTGGCGTACAAATTCCGCATGGCCCTCCAACGTTTCTTCTACCCGTTCCGCCTGATACCCGACGACCACCCAGGGCAAATCCAAGCCAGCTTTTTCTACCGCACGCACCACGTGCATCACCAGAGGCATCCCGCCCAGTTCATGCAACGCTTTTGCGCGGCCCGACCGCATGCGAGTCCCGTGCCCTGCTGCCAGTATGATTGCTGCTGTCTTTGCCATGCCAATCCCTCCTGGGTGACTCAACGACTCATGCCAGAGTTTAGCATACCAAAGTTGACGCTTGCCTCGCCATGTTCCCGCACAAAAAGGCGGCCTCCCTAAAAGGCGCCGCCTGGATTAGCACTGATCCAACTACGAGGCTGAATGAAAAACGTCCAGCACGGCTTTTTGAATCCGTTCCCGTGCCTGGGGTGTAATGGGATGGGCCACGTCACGAAATTCGCCGTCTGGTGTCTTCCGACTGGGCATAGCCACAAACAAGCCCTTCAGTCCCTCTACAACCTTTACATCATGTATGACGAACTCACCATCCAGGGTCACCGAGGCCACCGCCTTCATTTTCCCGTCGGTCGCCATCCGTCGAAGCCGCACGTCTGTTATCTCCAATCGGACTTCCTCCTTCGCCATAGATGCCGGATTAGACCCAGATGTTTTGGGTAGGAGACTATTCGCGATTGGACGGCTCAATTCCTCCAATAGTCGAAATTTTTACAGGGATTCGTCAAAGTCAGGTTGACTGAAATGATAGAGCAGACGACTAACCCTTGACGACCGCAGTGGGACATTAGGCCAT
>NZ_JABBVZ010000090.1 GCF_012933365.1 Sulfobacillus harzensis
GATACAGGCCCGGAAGTGGTGATGGGCTCCACCCGCTTAAAGGCCGGGACCGCCGAAAAAATGGTGCTCAACATGCTGAGCACGGGCTCAATGGTGGGGCTCGGCAAGACGTATCGCAATCTGATGGTGGATATGCGGCCCACTAATCAGAAACTCAGGGCTCGTTCGGTGCGCATTGTGGCGTTGGCCGCCGACATTAGCATGGATCGAGCCCAAAAACTGCTGGACGAGTCGGACGGCAACGTCAAAATCGCCATTGCCATGGCGCTATTGGGAACTTCAGCGTCGGAGGCGGCGGAACGGCTCGCAGATTCTCAGGGTATCTTGGCACGCTTGTAGACTTTATTTTTTGCCCAACGGTAAAACTTCATTTTAGTAAGGAGCGATTTTCAATGAAACGCTATGCTCTCGGACTGGTGGGCGTCGCCGCTCTCTCCTTGGCTTTGGCAGCTTGTGGCTCCTCGCCCTCAACGACGTCATCCAGCAACGCCACCTTCACCACAGTGGACGAGTACCATGCGATTAGCCCCGGTGCGCCGTACAACCCCTACAACTCCAACGGCAACACCTGGTTGGGATATGATCAGTGGCAACTGGCCTGGTTTACCAACTCGGTCACCAACCCCAACAACTTTATTCCCGGCTTGGCCGCGTCGTGGACCAGCAACGCCAATGGCACTGAAGTGACGATTAAGCTGCAGCCCAACGCAAAATGGTCCAACGGACAGCCCGTCACAGCCCAGGATGTCAAGGCTTCCTTTGCACTCGCCTTTACTCAAGGCAACGCCCAGGCCTTTGACCTTGGCCAGGTCAATATCATCAATAGCCACACGGTGCAGTTCAAGCAATTGCCTGGCGACCACTACAACCTGTTCTTAAACCAGCTCTTGCAGCAGACCATCGTGCCAGCGTCCGAATTCGCACCGGTTCTTCCCAAGAACGTCTGGTCCATTATTGACACCGCGCAATACGCCGGCAACAACTCCGCCAAGCTGGCCCAGGCCAAAGCGGCGGCCAACCAGTTGACCGCCTTGGGCAAGAAAGTGAGTGCCTACGCCCCGCCGAAATCCGCCGACCTGTCGGCCGGCGCCTTCGTGCTTAAGAACCTGAACCCCGGCGAGGCCATTTTGATGAAAAATCCGGACTTCTATGACGCCAGGAATGTCAAGGTCAATGAAGTGGTGATGCGAAACTACACCGGCAATCAACAGATCTGGAACTACCTCGAAGCCGGTCAGTTGGACTTCGGACCGTACACCGCCATGCCGGTAAACATTCTGCACCAGATTCTGAAGACCAAAGGCAACCAAAAAGTCGTCACCCCCGCCGTCGTCGCCGCCGGACTAGCCTTCGACGAAAACATCTACCCCTACAACATGGTGAAGGTTCGCCAGGCGCTGGCCTACGTCATCAACCGCAAACAGGTGCAAACCGTGGGTGAAGGTGTGAGCGGAATCCCGGCCAAATATCAGACCGGCATGATTGACTTGGCGGCCAAGGATTGGCTGTCGCCCTCACAACTGGCGCAGTTGAAGCAGTACCGTCCCAACATTGCCAAGGCCACAGCCCTGTTGAAGTCGGCCGGATTCAAGAAGGTCAATGGCAACTGGATGATGCCGAATGGCAAGCCTTGGACCATGACCATCTACACAGTGAATGGCTTCAGTGACTGGATTGCGGCCGACAAGGTGATTTCCACGGAGCTGACCAACTTCGGCATTCCCACCTCGCCCGACATTGTCTCCAGCTACGCCCAAGAGTTGAAGGATCAGAGCGACGGCAAGTACGCAGTCTCCTTCTACCTTGACGCCCTTGGACCAATGGCACAGAATGCCTTCAATATGATTTACGGCACCGCCGATGGGTATCAATTAGTTGGCACCAACCTGGTCCACTACCCGGCAAGCGCTGCGGGCAAGGGCAACTTCATCGACCTGCCGGCCGAAATTCCGACCTTGAGCGGCAAGATGATTAACCCTGGCGAGCTCACTCACGAACTCACGCAAATGACCGCTGTCTCCCAGGAGCGTCCGATCGTCCAAGAGCTGATGTCGGCGACTAACGCCAATCTACCGGTGTTGAACCTCTGGAATTACGCCAACGTGGAGTTCATCAACACCTCCCGCTTCAGTAACTTCCCTGTCAACAACCTAGGGTTAATCTACAACCCGGCTGGTGTATGGATGCAGGAAGGCTACGTCGTTCCGCGTAAGTAAGCATGGTGGCCGGGGCTGGGACGACCAGCCCCGGTTTTAGGAGGGTTTGAAGATGCGGGAGGCCATTCGCCTTGTCAAAAGGCTAGTCAGCGGCGCCGTTATGGTGATCATTGTCGCCACCTTCACCTTTTTCTTGGTGCGCATGATGCCGGGCAACCCGGTGCAAGCGGAATACAGCACACTCATAAGCCGCGGCATGACGCCCACTCAGGCGGCCGACGAGGTGCGGGTCATGTATGGTTTTATGCCCCATCAGTCACTGTGGCAGCAATATCTCCATTACTTGAATCAGTTGATTCATTTCAATTTAGGCCAGTCCATTTCCTATGAAGGCGTCTCCGTCATGCACATCGTGCTGAGCGCGGCTCCCTGGACCATCGTATTGGTGTTGTCTGGCGTGGTTGCCAGCTTTCTCCTAGGCGTATCCGCAGGTGTGGTGTCAGCCGTCAAACGGTCCAGCGGCGTCGGCAACTTCTTGACCGTGAGCGGCTCATTGCTGCACGGCATTCCTCAGTTTGTCATGGCACTCTTGTTGGCGTTCCTATTTACCACCTTGTGGCCCATTTTTCCCTTCGGGGCCCCCTATGACGGAGCCCTAACGGCCGGATTCAATCTGCCGTTCATTGGGTCGCTCGCCTTCCATGCCATTTTGCCGGTAGCAGCCTACGCGCTGTCCAGCTATGGTGGGTGGCTTTTAACCATGAAGTCTAGTGTGGTCTCGGTCTTAGGTGATGACTTTGTTTTGGCGGCGGAGCTGCGTGGATTAAAATCTGGCATTCGCTTCGGATACATCGCGCGCAATGCTATCTTGCCGCTGTTTACCATTTTCGCCTTGTCTTTAGGCTTTATGTTTGGCGGCTCAGTATTCATCGAGAACATTTTCGACTACAACGGACTCGGAAATCTGCTCTTGAATGCCATTAACAACCGCGACTATCCCCTCATGAGCGGCGCTTTTCTCTTCATTACCATTGCGGTGATTTTATCCAACATCGTGGCGGACTTTCTGTACAGCGTCGTGGATCCTAGGATTCGGAGGTCATAAGAATGATTGCACGCGTCCCCGAAACCGATACCCCTTCAACCGTCACCTTCGTCAAAGGCGAGTCGTTTGCAAAGATGGCCTGGCGGGTGGTCAAGGCACGGCCCAGCCGTGTTATAGGGCTGGCCATCATCGTGCTGTTCACGCTCATGGGACTGTTTGGCCCGCTAATCTATCCGCACAACCTGCCCATCGATCCCAATGCCATTTATGCTCCACCAAGCCTAAAATATCCGCTCGGCACCGACTTTGAGGGCACCTCCAACCTCGCCTTGGTCATTACCGGTGCACGCTATGTGCTCTTTGCGGCTCTCATGGCAGCCATCTTTACGGTGGTGTTTGGCACGGGTGTCGGTTTAGTGTCGGGCTATTTTCTTGGCGCCACCGACTCCATCTTAATGCGCATCACAGACTTCATTCTCACCATTCCGGGGTTCCCGCTGCTGGTCGTCCTGTCGACGGTGTGGAACTTCGGCCAACCCATCGCCATGGGCTTTGTCTTAGGCATCACCGGATGGGGTGGACTGGCACGCGCCGTGCGCTCGCAGACCTTGTCGCTGCGAGAACGCGGCTTTATCGAGGCGGCGCGGGGCATGGGTTTGCCCTGGTGGCACATCGTGTTCCGCGAGATTTTGCCGAACATGGGCCCTTACATCGCCATGAATCTGCTGGTATCCGTGACGGGCGCCATTTATGCCGAGGTCGGTCTCTTCTACCTCGGTGTTGTGCCCTTTCACGTCAACAACTGGGGCGTGATGCTGAATTTGGCCGTGTTCACGGGCGGTGCCATGCAAAGCCCCCAAGCGCTGCCGTATCTCTTGGCGCCGTTGGTCGCCATTTTGCTGTTAACGCTGGGCGTCGTGCTATTCTTGGACGCCTTGGACGAGATCTTTAATCCTCGCTTAAGGGAGGCGGCATAAATGAGCACCGCCGAACAAACGCTGACACCAACGACATCCCCTGGGGCCGGGCTCAAAATCCGCAATCTGACGGTCACTTATCAGACCGATCGGGGGCGCTTCGCCGCCCTCAAAGATGTCTCCTTGGACATTCGGCCGCGGGCCATTACCGGGTTCATCGGCGAGTCGGGGTCAGGTAAAACCACCCTGGCCATGGCGGCCATGAACGCCATCCGCGCCCCCGGGCTCATCACGGCCGGCCGCATTGAGAGCGAGGGTGTGGGCGACATTTTAAAGCTGAAGGGCGAGAATCTCCGACGCATTCATGGCCAGCACTTCGGCTTTGTGTTCCAAGCCTCATCCAACTCGCTGAATCCGTTGAAGCGTATCGGGGCCCAACTATTGGACCTGGCCCGTTCTCATGGCGCCAAAAACCCCACCGCCCTCCTTCACGAGGCGAAGCAATTAGCGGAACGCATGGGCATGGACGGCGACCGAGTGCTGACATCGTATCAGCACGAACTATCCGGCGGCATGCGTCAGCGTGTTGGCATCATCTTTGCCCTCTTGCTGCGAGCCAAAATCGTGATTCTCGATGAACCCACAACGGCACTTGACATGTTGTCGCAGCAGGCGGTTCTGGAAATCATCCGTGACATTCATAAGGAGCGCGGCCTCACCACGATCATCATTACCCATGACATGGGCGTCGTCGCCGAAATGGCCGACCGCGTCGTCGTGCTGTATGCGGGCCGGGTAGTGGAGGAAGGCGCCACCGCCGATGTGCTGCAGCGACCAATGCATCCCTATACGCGGGGGCTGATTCATGCCATTCCGCGCATTACCGGCGACCTCTCCGACGCTCAACCGCTGGCCGGTAGTCCACCGGACTTGGCCACCATTCCGGAGAAAGGTTGTGTCTTCCGTGAGCGCTGTCCGGTGCGCATGAGCATCTGCGACACCGCCGAGCCTCAATATCAAACGGCCCACCAGGATGGGTTGGTCGCGTGCCATGGGGTGAACGCCAATGATTGAGGTCAAAAATCTTGTCAAAACCTTCCCGGGTCGCGGCGGGATGCTGAAGCAAAAGCCGGTGCAGGCTGTCAAAGGGGTGGATTTTTCCATTCCCGACGCCGGGGCGGTCGCCTTTATCGGGGAATCCGGCTGTGGAAAAACCACCATTGGCCGAATTCTCACCGGTCTGGAAACCTATGACTCGGGGGAAATTCTGTACAACGGCGTCAATCTCACCGACCTGCCAGCGGCTGAGCGATTGGAACGTCTGCGCAAAGTACAGCTCATTCAACAAGATCCATACGCCGCCTTAAACCCGTCGCACACCATCTATCAAACCATGATGGCTCCGTTGACATTTGAAGCCAAGCGTCAAAAGAAACCTAAGGCGTGGATGGAACAACGGGCGCGCGAAGTGTTGGAACTTGTGGGACTCAATCCTAACGTGGTTTTTGGCAAATATCCGCACATGCTGTCGGGGGGTCAACGCCAGCGGGTGGTCGTCGCGCGGGCCTTGACGGTCGATCCTGACGTGCTGGTAGCGGACGAAGCCGTCTCCATGATTGACGTGTCACTGCGCCTTGGCATCTTGAATTTGCTTTTCAACCTGCGCGAAAAGTACGGCATTGCCCTGTTATTTATCACCCATGACGTCGCCGCCGCTCGCTACGTGGGTCAAGACGGCCACATCTACGTCATTTATCAGGGCGAGGTTGTAGAACAAGGCGTCACAGACGAGCTGATTCAGTCCCCCGTCCACCCCTACACCCAAGCGCTCTTAAGCGCCGTTCCAGTCCTGCGGGGATTGGAGTCTCCCGGGGCCGACCGCTATATCCCATTGGGGGAATTTACCCAAGAGGAGTCGACGGCCTGCCGCTTTGCCCCGCGGTGCCGTCATGCGGTGGATCGTTGCCGAACGGAAAAGCCAGCCGAGCAAATCTGGCCGGGAGACCAGGATCATCGCCACACCTGCCACTTCCCTACGCCGCGGCGGGTGGTCGCTGAGCCTTTGGAGGTGAAGCCCTCGTGAGCCTGGAACTCCGGGTCGCCCGCCCCGACGATATGGAAGAGATTGGCCGTCTATCCGACCAGGTATTCCGCGCCAAACGCGGCGGCCACATGGCTGACGAATTTCCCTATCTCTATGATCCAGCCAACGCCCACCACTGGTATGTCGCTTTTGACCAGGGCCGGGCGGTCAGCATTGTCGGCGCGATGAACTGGCCGGTGGTAATTGCGGGAGCTGCCACCCGAGCGGCCAGCGTAGGGTCGGTGGCAACGGATCCCGCCTATCGCGGGCGCGGTCTGGCCAGCCAACTGTTACAGTTGGCCCAAAAGCAGCTAGCGGATGAAGATGTCCGCGTCATGCTCATATCCGGCGACTTATCCCTCTATACACGCTTTGGAGCCCGTGCCATCGGCTGGGTAGACTGGTATCGCTTAAACCCAGACAGTAAAAAGGCGCCAACACCCTATCACGTGAGGCCCATCGATCCCCTCGACGATGCGCCGGTTGTCGCGCGGCTCAACCAGACCCGCGGAACCCGATTTGGTCGGAGCCTTCCCCAATTGCGGGCCATGCTGGCTTCCCAGCCCATGACACAAGTGGAACAGGGAACAAAAGTCGCCTTGATGGTGATGGCCGAGGGCCAAGCGGTGAGCTATCTGATTTTGAATCATCGCCCGTTTCAGGGCCGAGGCGCCAGCCGATTAAGCGAATGGGCCGGCGATCCCAAAGGCGTACTGTCCGCGCTGCGTTCTGTGCAGAACTGGCCGGAAGGCGGCATTGAGGTACCGGTTCTTAGGGACGACTGGAGTCTCTTGGCGGAGCTTCGGGGATCGGAACGGGTACGCAGTGAGCCGGTCTCATGGCTCGCCAAGGTGATCGATGGCCAAGGACTCAGCCAAGACCTCCAGACGGTGTGGGCCGAGGTGGCTGATCGGCCGTTGGCTATCCTGCGGCTCGGTGAGGAACAGTATAAAGTCCGGGTGGGTAGCGAGCAGTGGTCGGTGGACGCGGCGGAACTCACCGAATGGGTATTCGGCACCAAAGTGCCCCATCGGCCCGCATCCCTTGAATGCTTTTGGCCCATTCCTTCCCTGTGGCCCGAAGGCCTCAACTATATTTAGAAAGCGGTGTACTTCATGATTCGAACATACCGAAGCGGCGATGAGGCCGCCTTCATAGAGACCTGGAATGCGTCAATGCCTCAAGACGGCATTACCGAAAAGGTGTTTGTGAACCGCATTTTAACCGACGCCAACTTCGATCCCGAGGGCCTCCTGGTCGCGGAGGAAGAGGGACAAATTGTCGGAGGGCTGGTTGGCATTGTGCGAAAGACGCCAATGGCGGGTTCGAACTTGGAACCCGAAACGGGATGGATTACCGCCTTTTTCGTCCATCCCCGCTTCCGGCAGCATGGAATCGGGCGAGAGCTGCTGGCGCAGGCCGACACCTTCTTTCGGAGCCGCAACCGTTCCGTCGTATATTTCGCCTCCTACGCGCCCAACTACTTTGTGCCGGGGATTGACCGCCAGGCCTACCCCGAAGCGGCCATACTCCTCGAGAAGGCGGGTTTCAAAAAGCTCTACCAATGCGCCGCGATGGACAAAAATTTGGTGGGGTTCGAGATCCCGGAAGATGTCCGGGCGTTAGAGGCGGCGCGCCGCAACGAGGGCTATGTGGTGGAAAATCTCACCCTTCCCTATGTGTATGGTGTCATCGACTTTAATAACCGGGAATTTGATCCCGACTGGACGCGAGCCATTCGCGAGGCGCTAAAACAAGGTGTTCCAATGTCCAACATCCTCATCTGCCGACGAGATGATGAGGTCGTGGGCTTTTGCATTTATGGCGGGTACGATGGCGTCGGTGAACGCTTTGGGCCCTTTGGCGTAGCTGAGTCGCTGCGCGGCACCGGTCTTGGCAAGGTGCTGTTGTATCGCTGCCTCGAACAGATGCGCCATGACGGCTTGCACGGTGCCTGGTTTCTGTGGACCGGGGAGCGCGAACCGGCGGGCCACCTGTATCTCAGGGCTGGATTTGCCGTGACCCGCCGATTTGACGTGATGAAGAAAGTCTTGGCCTAACCTTAGAGGAGGATGCGCGATGAAAATCATGGCAATTGGCGGACATGCCGGGGACATGGATTTGACCGCCGGTGCCGCATTGGCGGGCGCCGTGCTGGAAGGCCACGAGGTGGTGTTGTTTCACTTAACACCCGGTGAAAAAGGCCATCCCACCTTGTCGGCTCAAGACTACGCCAAGCAGAAGATGGACGAGGCGCGGGCCTTTGCGGACATTATTGGAGGGCGGGCTCGTTTTCTTGAGTACGGAGACGGTGAACTGCCCGTCAATGACCACGTGAAGTTTCAGGTAGCCGACGTCATCCGCGAGGAAAAACCGCAGGTGATTATTACCCACTGGAAAAATAGCATTCACAAGGACCACGCCAACACCCATCTCATTGTCGAAGACGCGGTCTTTTATGCAGAAATCAAAGCCTTCGAGCGTTCCTTGCCGCCACACGGAGTCTCTCGCATTTACTACGCCGACAATTGGGAAGATCCCTTCGACTATGAGCCGGATGTCTATGTGGGGATTGGCGACCAGGCTTATGACCGCTGGTTAAAGGGCGCCCAGCAGTACGCGTACGCCCGAGGAGAAACGGGCTTCCAGTTTATTGAGTACTATAAGGCGTTAATGACAGTTCGGGGACTTCCGCACGGCTTTCCCCGCGCAGAGGCCTTTGCTCGACCGACCTGGTCGCGTCAGGTGCGGTTAACGTCTCTGGCGGCGAAGGGTTAGCCGGTGGTCAAGCTGGGAATTGACGTGCTCTTGACCCAGGAGCGCCACCTCATCGCCCAAAAGCGGCTCGCACTGGTGAGCAACTATACCATGACCGACGCCCGCTTGGTTCCCGTCATCGATCGGTTGCAGGCCGCTCGGAACGCCCGTCTGGTACGGCTATTTGGCCCCGAGCACGGGGTTCTCAACGCCACTCGGGAAGGAGAACCGGTCAAGACGGGGGTCGACGCGCATAGCGGACTTCCTGCCGTAAGCCTCTATGGGGACAAAAAAGCCCCGGAGGTCGACCTCTTGCGCGATCTTGACGCCGTGGTAATTGACTTGGCCGACATTGGCAGCCGCTACTATACTAATCCCAGCACCTTGTACTACACCTTGCAAGCTGCAGAGCAGGCAGGGATTCAAGCCATCGTGCTGGACCGTCCCAATCCCATTGGCGGTGTGGCCCGTGAGGGGCACGTGCTGGATCCCGCCTATCAATCCTTTGTGGGCATGCTTCCGGTCCCCATTCGGCACGGCCTGACCTTTGGGGAAGAGGCTCTGTTGATTCGCGACCGCTTCCTGCCGACTGTGGATTTGGTCGTTGTTCCGACGGAGGGCTGGGAGCGACACATGCTATTTCCCGACACCGGCCTTCAATTCGTCCCACCCTCCCCTAACACCACCGGGTTCGCCATGACCTTGCTCTATCCCGGCACTTGCTTGTTTGAGGGCACCAACATCTCGCTGGGGCGCGGCACCCCCTATCCTTTCACCTGGCTCGGGGCCCCTTGGGCGGATGGCCATGCTGTAGCGGCGTGGTTCAACCAGCAACACCTGCCGGGCGTCATCGCGCGCCCGGTGTACTTCACCCCCGCCCGGTCCTGGTACGCGGGCGAACTGGTCAGCGGCGTGGCGCTTCACATCGTCGACGCCCAGCGTGTGCACGCGTTAAAAACTGGCGTCACATTGATTCAAGCCTTTCTCTCGCTATATCCGGACCAATTCCGTTTCGGGTCCGAGGACGACGGCACGAGCCGTCCCTTCTTCGACCTACTGGCGGGTGGGCCGACGCTCCGGGAGGCGATTCTTTCCGGCAGCACCGACGCGTATTTTACCGAAGAAGCGCGTCAATGCGCCGCCTTCACCAATAACGTCGCCCCTTATCTTCTCTATACGTAGAAAGCGAGGACACTCATGACAATGGAACAGGATTTGCGGCGGCGCATAGGCCAACTCTTAGTGTTTGGGTTCGAGGGCACCACGGTACCCGACCACGTGGCCGATTTAATCCGCACCCATCACCTTGGCAATATCATTCTCTTTACACGTAATGTGGCAAGTGTAGCCCAACTCACCGCGCTCACTGGGGAATTGCAGCAGTTGGCTAAGGACAGCGGACAACCCCTTCCGCTGACCATTGCCGCCGACCAGGAAAATGGCATTGTTCGGCGCATGCCCGAGGAAATTGCCGGGCTTCCGGGAAACATGGCACTCGGAGCCACGAGGGAACCCGAGAATGCGCGCCGAGCTGGGGCCTTGACCGCGCGTGTACTATCCAGCCTGGGGGTGAATTTCAATCTGGCCCCGGTACTAGATGTCAACAACAACCCCGACAACCCTGTCATTGGGGTGCGCTCGTTTTCTGATCTGCCCGGAACTGTGGCCGAGTTTGGCACGGCCATAATTGAGGGAATACAGGACCAAGGGGTAATTGCCTGCGGCAAGCACTTTCCCGGACACGGGGATACGAATGTGGATTCGCACTTAGACCTCCCCACCATCCCCCATGACAGAGCGCGCCTCGATGCCATCGAGTTGGTGCCGTTCTCGGCCGCCATCCGCGCCGGCGTTGACGTGTTAATGACGGCGCACGTGGTCTTTCCAGCCGTGGAACCGGACGGCATTCCGGCCACCCTGTCCCGCCGCGTGCTCACTGATCTATTGCGCGGGGAACTGGGATTCACCGGGGTCATCACAACCGACTGTTTGGAGATGAACGCGATTTCGGAGACTGTCGGAACTCCCCAAGGCGCCGTACAAGCTCTGAGAGCGGGAGCCGATCTGGTGATGGTCTCGCATCGCCTGGACCGGCAATTGGCAACCATCGAGGCCATCGTTGCGGCGGTCACGTCCGGCCAACTTAGCGAGGATCGCATCAATGACGCCTTTCAGCGCGTAATGGCTTTGAAGGCGAAGCGGTTGCTGCGCGCCGCCCGAGACGCCACGGTTCCCAAACGGGAGGCTATGGAGCTTCAACAAGAGCTCTCCCAAGCCGCGGTGACGCGCCTTACCACCGGGCCCGCCCTGCCTGCTTCGGCGAAAACGGTGGCGATTCTTCTCGATGAAATGGCGCCGTTGATGGTCGCGGCGGGACGCGGGGGCAACAACCCCTTAATCGAAAACGCCCTGCGATCGGTGTTGCCTCAGGCGGTCACCCAGGTGTTTTCCTTTCCCTCGGCATTTAACGAATACACCGAGGCCGATCTGTTGACCCGCTTGGAAAAAGTGGACGCCATCATCGCTGGGGTCAATGGAATGCAAAATGCGCGCTATCTCGACTTTCTCGCCCAAGTTGAGCAGCTTTCCGTTCCTCAGGGCACCTTGTTGTTGCGAAGTCCCTATGACGCCCGACGCTTTCTCCAGGCGCCCAATTTAATCGCGCTGTACGAGAACACCCCATGGATGGCCGAGGCCGCGGTCCGGGCTATCTGCGGCGGTAGCGCGCTTGGAAGGCTGCCCGTGGCCGTGTCGGACGAATTTCCGCGTGGTCACCACGCATGACGTGACGTCCCCACCAAAAAGCCCCCTGGTGGAGCTTTCCCTTTTCGTGTCCAGACCCTGCTTGGTCACATCACAATTTATGGCGCCTGTCAAGTTGCGAGCCCCTGGAACAATTGGGTATGATGCCAAGACCGGGCGGCGGAACCGGTCCCAAATCCCCGCCGCCGTCCGGTCCTTGGACCATTCATTCGCATCTGATGCCCTAAGCCCCGGCATCAACGTCAGGGAAAAAAGTTGGTATGATACGTGGGGGGCATTTCATGGACATTCCGTTTACCCTACAAGAAGCCATTAACGCCACGCTCGCTGAACATGCCAGCTCGCTCGCCCAACACAGCCAGGCGTTGTCCGATCGATACCGCCAAGGGCGGGGTAGCCAGGGCTTAAATCAAAGGGAGGCGTTGGCTTATGCGGCAGCGCGCCTGCCAGCAACCTACGGCGCAGCCACCGCCGCCTTAATCGCCCTGCGTCAGGTGATGCCGTCATTGTCGCCCCATACGCTGCTGGACGTCGGCACCGGCCCGGGAACGCTATTGTTCGCCGTGACCCGTGTGTTCCCCAGCGTGGAGGAACCGATAGCCCTCGAACCCGAACCAGCTATGCGCGCCATGGCGAGAGAGTTGTTAATCAACGCGCACCATCCCTGGGCGAACCGCGTCCGCTGGCTCGATCAGCCCTTGAGCAATGTCGTGCTTCCGAAGAGCGATCTCGTTACGGCCAGCTATGTGCTGAATGAATTGCCCGATGCTCAAGCCAACACCGCGGCCTTGGCTCTTTGGCAGGCTGCCAACGAGGCCCTGGTCATTATCGAGCCAGGCACGCCCGAGGCCTTTGAGCGTCTTCGCGCCATTCGCGCCACCCTTATCGAGCACGGCGCGCGGGTAGCGGCGCCTTGTCCGCATGAAGGGCAATGCCCCATGGCGGGCGGCGATTGGTGCCATTTTGCCGAGCGCATTCCGCGAACCCAGCTTCATCGACGTCTCAAAGGTGGGTCAGCCCCCTATGAGGATGAGAAATATGCTTATTTAGCCCTGGTTCACGATACCGCTGGAGATCGGCATGCCCGCATTCTCCGCCATCCGCGAATTGAGCCGGGACGCATTGCGCTCACCCTTTGCACTCCGCATGGCCTGCGCCAAGAATCCATCACCAAGCGCAATCGGGAACGTTTTCGCCGCGCCCGAAAGGCATCGTGGGGAAGCGTCTGGCCGAGCGAGCACGCCCCATAATCGTTGCGTCTGGCGGATGTTGCCCATTATGGCCATCCAGCAACCCGAGACTAAAATGCCACCCATGCGGCAATTCCCAGAGCAACCAGAACGGCGGAGGTAACATGATTGGCATGGTGCTCGAGCCAATCCCACCGCACCTGATAGCCGCCCCACACCGCTGCTAGACTCAAACCGACAATCGCCACAATAGTGACGAGCGAATACACTGCCAGGACCTCAATCGCAGTCCGGGTGCTCACGGCAATTGCGGCGAGGAACACGGGCAAAATCGTCGGATCGGGGGAGGCGGCGATGCCAGCCGGGATGAGCCAGGCGCCCCGACTGCGTGAGGTGTCGCGATGATGGCCGCGGGAATGGACGTGCTCATGGTTATAATTGGGATGATCGTGTGTGTGATGGGGGGAGTGTCCGTGCGTGTCGGCGTGGTCCGGCTCCGCGCCATGCGGATGCATGTGGCCTGGATGGCGGAGACTCCACAGAAACAGACCGACACCAGTGAGCACCAGCACGATCCCCACGATCGGTCCTTCCAAACGGAGGATGCCTTTCAGTCCATACCCAAGAGCGATCACGACCGCGCCCAAGGCGATGGAGCCGAGGACATGCCCCACTCCCGTCCACAGCGCTACCCGGGTTGTGCGTCCCATTGACCAGCGTTGGGCGCGGGCGACCAGCGCGATCGGCATCCAATGATCGGGTAAAATGGCGACGCTGGCGCCAGCCAACAATAAGACAATCAAGGATGCAGTCCCCAACGGATTCCCCCCTAGATAAAGTACCGGGCGAAGGCAGTTTTGATTTCGGCAATCTTGGCTTCGGCATCCCCGGTCTCCACAGCATCCACAATGCAACTGTCCATGTGATCCTCGAATACTAATCGAGCGACCCCATCAAGGGCAGATCGAATCGCTGCCAGTTGAGGGTTTTTCATAACCCGAAGTCCTTGATTTGCAATGCTTGTGGGGTCTGAGAAAATTTCTTTCCCCCTGAATTA
>NZ_JABBVZ010000091.1 GCF_012933365.1 Sulfobacillus harzensis
TGGTCTTGACGGCACGCAAGTTGGTCGGCGTGGTCTACGGGATGCTGACCCGAGGCCAAATCTACGACGAAAGGAAGCTGATGCCGCACTAAGGGGACCGACAACCGATATGCCATTTACTACCACCTCCTTTCTGGACGGTTTAGTTCAGCCTGGCTTTCCCCGGCTGTCCCGTGAGAAAAACGGATCTTGACATTTAACCGCGGGACTTAGGTGGTGTCTCCCAACTCGCGTAGGCGCATCTTCACCCGCACGCGCCAGCGCGCATGCCGATACGCGTCAAGCCAATGGCGGGTCTTGCCGGGATGTTGCCAGAGATATCCGGCGCCAATGGTCCACGGGTCCAGGTCCCGGTTGGACAACCGCTGGAACAAAGCGCTGGCTTCCCGGCTCACCAGGGCACTAGATTCCTGTTGTACCCAGGACAGGTGCGGGGCCAATGGCTGCTTCAGGGGGAAGGCATCCACATCGCCGGTCATTTTCATGGTGTCTAAAATCGTTAGGCGAGATCCTGACCACTGAATCGACATGTGGCTCCGTGCTCGCAGCGATCGCACGCTTACCGGCATTCCGTCATAGGTGAGGTGGAGAGTCCCCTTTGCGGTTTTTCCGAGGGAATAACCCAATAGCGTTGTCTGATGGGCTTTAAGTATCCATGCCGGCCGGTCCCGGCGGTAAAGAGCGATGGCGGACAGGCGAAATCCGTTGGCTGTGGGGGTGATCACAGGGAGCCATAAGCTCACAACCGGGGGACCGTATTGGGCCTTCTCGACATCCCATACTTGGCGCTTCGCATTGACGGTCTGACAATACGTGCACCCGAATTCGCTGGAAAAATAGAGGGGAGCCAGCGGGGTTGTCGCCGAGGTAGTGGTAAGAACCTTGCCGACGGGGGCGGGGGTGGCCAAGGCATAGGCGGTTTTGTCCAACGTCCCGACACGGGTGAGGGTGCTGGCAATATCCGCGAATTGCGCGCCGGTTAGATGAGTGGAAAGAATCACGGCCTGCAACTGGCCCAAATAGAGATCTTGGTTGACATCGGCCTGGGCCTCGGTGAAAGCTCGGGCCACCGTTTTAGCCGTGGCCTCGAGCGTATAGGTGGTCTTGCCTCCTTGTCCGCTTCCCATCGCACTCCCGCCCGTGCTGAGACTGGTGAGACCGCTGGGCGTGGGAATCTGAAAGTAGACGGTAATCTTTTGCTGGGCTGCCGGCGCAAACCCCAACGTGAGCACCAGCGCCCGGTAATTGAGCGGGCGATTGTCGGCGCATCCGTTGAGGAACGTCAGCATCAGGCATAGGGCGGCAAGCCATCGCAAATTCATATGGATCATGAGGACGGGCCCTCTAAATCATTATTTGGGTGAAGGGAAAATGGGTCGGGGCTCGAACTGGGGGCTGCCTGACGCCGCCTAGTCGGACGGAGAGAGACGGGTCGTTTCTCCAGCACTGGGATGGGCGCCCGCCACCACGCATCTTTCCAAGAGCTGAGGCGAAGCGGTCCAAAGGGGCTGAAATAGGGAACTCCAAATGACTCCAGACTGGCGAGATAGGCGATAATGCCCACTGTGACCATCACCATACCGAAAACCCCGAGTGTGAACGCCCCGAGAACCATAATCCAGAACAACCAACGCCAAGGCGTGGACATTTCAAATGCCGGGGTGGCAAAGAGTCCTAAGGCTGTGAGCGTCGCACTCACGATCATCACGTCGTCGACAATGCCGGCCTTCACAATTGCCGTTCCGACCACGACGGCGCCGACGGTTCCCAATGTAACCGCCAGTTCTTGGGGGAGCCGGTTGGCAGCTTCACGTAGAATTTCAATAATCACATACATGATGATGACTTCGACCACCGGGGGAAAAGGAATGCCTTGCCGCGATCCGGTGATGGTGAGGAGAAGCGGAGTGGGCACGAGGTCCACGTCGACTGACGTTAAAGCAATATAGAGCGGCATCAAATATAGGCCGATAATCAGGGCAATCAGGCGGATGAGCCGGACCAAGGTGCCGTCCCACCAGGAAACCGAATAGTCTTGGGAGGTTTGATAAAAGTCCACTAAGGTCATGGGAAGAAGAATGGCGAACGGATCATTTTCCACCAAGATGGCAATCTTCCCCTCCGACAGTTCACGCGCCACCCAGTCCACTCTCTCCGAGAGGCGATATTGGGGAAAGAGGCTCCACCGGCGCTCCGGCAAATACTCGGCAACATCGTTAGCGCGGGTCACCACGTCGCGCTGAATCCGTTCGACCCGATCAACCACGTGGTCCAACAGTTCAGCATTAACGACGTCGGCGAGATAGGCAATCATGACCGGGGTTTGACTGATGGCGCCAACCCGATGCGTATCAAAATGCAAAGAGGGGGAGCGAATCCAGCGACGCAACTGGTCCATATGGGTGAGCCCCACCTCATTGAAGGCTTCCTGTGGGCCCTTGATGGATGGCTCACTCTGGCTGCTGGGTATGCTCCGAGCCGGATACTTCACGGTATCGACAAGCAGGACTGAAGAACAGCCGGCGAAGAAGATGGCTGTTTCGCCTTCCAATATGGCCCTCCAAATGGTCTCCCAGTTGGAAGTCTGGGTGACATGTCCGCCCGTGACCAAACATTTTCGAGCCACGGCGGCCACAGCGTCAGGCTGAGGACGGGTCCCGCTCGCTTCCATGAGCCGCTGGATTATATCTTGGTCGATCATCTCGGGAGCCGTGAGCCCGTCAACATAGACCAGGAGCGTGGGCCAGCGCCACTGCTGTCCGACGGTGATGACGCGCGTCACCACGTCGGGAGAGGAATCAACCTGGGACTCGATCCGCTGACGCGCATAGTGGAGGTTGCCATCGAATCGGTCGGGGTTGGGACTTCGCATTTGATGGAGCCAGACATCGAGTCTCTGGTCCAAATGCCTGAGTCCCGTGAGCAAATCGTCCAGTTGCCCCATGCCGTTCTCAGCGGAAAGCTGACGGCGATCGGTATCCGCATGGGAAGGGAAGGCCATTCATGCCACCTCGTTCCGCTTTTGGGGTATCGTTCCACTGCCAGTGGCTCTTCATGCAAGCGGTGAGCTGATGAAATTTAATCCAGAAAAATTTCCGGCAACGGGTTGTGATTGTCCTGCATTAGATTAGAATAATTATCAGATAACAATCATCCTAATCGAAGGAAGGGGCGAAAATCGTGCCAAAACTGTTGAATTCTAAGACGCACGAGAATTTAAAGGAAGCCTTCGCGGGAGAATCGCAGGCCAATCGCCGCTATCTCTATTTTGCGCAAAAGGCGGATGTGGAGGGACGACCTGAGGTGGCGGGATTGTTTCGGGACGTGGCTGAGGGAGAAACCGGCCACGCCTTTGGCCACTTCGAGTTTCTTGAAGAGGTGGGCGACCCGGTAACAGGGGTCCCGGTTGGCACCACGGAGGAAAATCTTAAGAGTGCCATCGAGGGCGAAACATACGAATACACCCAGATGTATCCCGGATTTGCCAAGACGGCTCGCGATGAAGGCTTCGACGAAATCGCCGAGTGGTTCGAAACGCTGGCTCGGGCAGAAAAGAGTCATGCCGGGCGGTTTACCAAGGGTTTGGAGAATCTAGAGGACTAGCCGGAGGCGGGGGCGAAAGCCCCCGCCCCCTATGAGGGGGGACAGCATGGAGTACAATCCGCATCGCGACGCCTACTGGGATGAAACGGCGCTCGCCCAGGACATGCAGCAAGCCTTTGATATCTGTAACGGGTGCCGACTGTGTTACAACCTGTGCCCGTCGTTTCCTGCCTTGTTTCACATTGTCGAAGGGTATGATGATGATGCCAGCCGCGTCACTGCGAACGATATGGACCAGGTGGCGGATCTTTGCTTCCAGTGCAAGTTATGCTATATGAAATGTCCCTATATTCCCCCTCATCGCTTCGACTTGGATTTTCCCCGGCTGATGTTGCGATCCAAAGCCATTCGAGCCAAAAAGCACGGCATTGGGCGCACGGACCGGTTTTTAGGCAATCCTGAGAAGGTTGGCCGGATGGGACAGATAGCGCCCAGACTGGCCAATTGGTCGGTGAAAAACACCGGACTTCGTAAACTGATGGAACGCATTTATGGTATTGACCATCGTCGACATCTGCCTCGATTTGCCCCGGTGCGCTTTTCGGAATGGGTGAAGCGGCACCAAAAGGCACCCATACCGCCGTTGGAAGAGGTGGATGTGGTGCTGTTCTCGACCTGTACGGTGGAATATCATTACCCGGGCATTGGCCAGTCTGCCTTGGAGGTGCTAAAGCACAACAACATTCAGGCGGTGGTTCCGCCCAACCAAGTTTGCTGTGGTATGCCGGCGCTAGACGGAGGCGATATGGAGGGAGCCTTGGCACGGGCCAAGAAAAACGTGGAGTTGCTCGCGCCCTACGCTCGGGCGGGAAAGACTATCCTGGCTCTGCAGCCCACCTGCGCGCTACTTCTTAAACAAGACTATCCCACCTTGGTCGAGACCGAGGACGCGAAGTTGGTCGCCGACAAGACGCGTGATCTCACCGAATATTTGTCTCAGCAAATGCGGCGCGGAAAGTTGAAAAAGGACTTTCAGGAAAGTCCCGGCACGGTGACCTATCATCTCTCCTGTCATACCAAGGCACAGGGTTTGAAACGGGCCGCCAGGGATTTGCTGGAAGCGATTGACGGCTGCGAGGTGGAGGTGGTTGACCGTTGTGCAGGCATCGACGGGACCTGGGGGCTCAAAGCTGAGTTCTATGATGAGGCGCTGAAGGTGTCCGCCAAACTGACCGAACGATTTTCGGAACAGCATCAGCACACCGCGTGCTCGGACTGCGCTTTGGCCGGACTGCAAATTGAGACGGCCGTTGATCATGATCCGGTGCATCCGGTAGAGATTTTGGCCCGCTCCTACGGGCTTTTGGGAGGGACAACAGAATGAAGCCGATGGTTCTCGCGGATATCAAGCCGATCCCGCAATATCAGGCGGAACGAGACGCTTTTCGCCGCCGTATTATCGCCTTAAAGAAGGTTCGGCGCACGACGCTCGGCCCCCGCGTATCGGTGGTGTTCGAAAACCGGGATACCATGTTGTTTCAGGTACAAGAGATGTGCCGGATTGAACACATCGAAGATCCGGCGTTGGTCCAACAGGAAATCGACGTGTATAACGACTTGTTGCCGGAAGGGTTGGCAATCGGCGCCACCCTGCTGATTGAGTTGGTGCAGACGGACGATATGCCTGTCGTTTTGCGGGAGTTGAGTGGTCTCGAGGAGACGATTTGGCTAAAATTTGGCCCGCACGCAATTCACGCCGAGGCTGAGCCGGGTCGTTCAACAGAAGAGAAGACCAGTTCCGTGCACTACCTCACGTTTCGCTTTTCCCCGGATCAGCGGCAGGCCTTGCTCGATGCGGATTCGGTACGAATCACCTCCGAATTGCCCAACTATCGTTATGGGACCGTCTTGCCGCGAGAGACGGTGGCATCGTTGGCAGCAGACTTGCTCAATGGTTAAGGATGCACGAAAGAGGGCGATGACGTGAGCGACGTCTTGGAGGAAAAATTACGTACCCACGGTCTCCGGGCCACGCCGCAACGAGTCGCGGTGATGGAAGCCCTGCTGGCCGAGGACCATCCCGATGCAGAAACCATTTTCGCCCATACCCGCAAGCAGCAGCAAAGTATGAGCCTGGCTACCGTCTATCATGTGCTGGAAAAGTTTGAGGAGGCGGGTCTGGTGTCTCGGTTGGAGATGTCGGGCCGCCGCCTTTATGATGGACGCACTGTGCCGCACGACCATGTCCGTTGCCGCGCCTGTGGCCGCATCGAAGATGTTCTCCGCCACCCCGAGACCCAGGTGATGGCGCCCCGCGGACATGGGTGGCGCCTGACGGCTCCATCACTTACTTGGGACGGGGTTTGCCCAGACTGCCAAGAGGTGTGGCATGGGTGAGGCGGATTGCACCCGCTGTGCTTTACACGCTTCCCGAACTCATGTGGTAGTGGGCCGGGGGGCACCCGACGCCAAGGTGATGTTTTTGGGGGAAGCCCCGGGGCGCCAAGAAGACAAGCTGGGGCTGGGATTTCAGGGTGCAGCGGGTCGGATGTTTGACGCCATTTTAGGTTATAGCGGCCTCAGCCGCGAGAAAATCTGGCTGGCCAACGCAGTTCGTTGCCGTCCCTCGATCGAGGGACGCCGGAATCGGGCACCGACCGCCGAGGAGATTTCCGCCTGTCGCCACTGGCTGGAGCGGGATTTAAGCCAGGTGCGCCCTGAGGTGGTGGTCACACTCGGTCGCATTGCCTATGAAAGCGTCACGGGGCTTTCCTGGGATGCGCAGCGCCGTGCTCAACCGGTGCCGCTTGCCGACGGGAGTGGGGTGGCCTTTCCGCTCTATCACCCGGCCTATCTCATCTATCGTCGGGATTTGATGACCGTCTATCGCCAAGACGTGGAAGCCCTGCGCGCCCTTTTAGCAGCTCACCAGATCCCTGTTGGGGACATAGCGGGACCCTGGGCGATGGAATAATGAGGAGGCTCGGCTATGCACATTGAGCTCAAAGATGTATTGGCCGCCCGCCAGCGGATTGCTCCACATGTCCACCGTACCCCCTTGGTGTATTCTCCGGTATTAAGTGAGGTGCTCGCGGCGGAGGTGTGGTTGAAGCCGGAGCAGTTTCAATTAACGGGTTCTTTTAAAGTACGGGGGGCGCTGAATAAGATGATGCGGCTCAGCGCCGACGAGCGATCCCGGGGCGTCATCACGGCGTCAGCGGGAAACCATGCCTTGGGGGTGGCATGGGCCGCTGAGCGATTGGCTGTTTCCGCCTTAGTGGTCACCCCACGGACCACCCCGAGTGCCAAACTTGCGGGCATTCGCCGCTATGGCTGCGCCATTCAGCAAGTGGGCGAGAATTACGATGAGGCTGAGGAGCATGCCTATCGTTTGGCCGAAGAGACGGGTCGCGTGTTTTTACATGCGTTTGAGGATGCAGACATCGTGGCGGGACAGGGTACGGTGGGATGGGAACTCTTTGAGGACCAGCCTAATTTGGATGCCATTCTGGTTCCAGCGGGTGGCGGAGGGCTCATGGATGGAATTGGCGTGGTGGCCCGTGCGGTCAGCCCCAATACGCGGGTGATAGGGGTGCAAAGTAAGGCGTCGCCCGCTTGGCATGCGGCGTTTCAGGCCGGTCGGGTGGTCGATGTGTCCTATGCTCCCACGTGGGCTGAGGGGCTCTTGGGTGCGATTGGCCGGCAAAACTTTGTCTTGGCGCAGCGCGTGGTGGATGACATTCATTTGGTGTCCGAGGAGGCTATCCGTGACGCAATGCTGTGGGCCCTAAAGGAGCACCGCTGGATTCTGGAAGGATCCGGGGCCGTGGCCTTGGCCGACGCGCTGATATCCGGGGCCGCCGGCTGGCGTGGCCAACGTGTGGCCGTGGTGCTGACCGGCGGCAATCTGGATTTTTCGCGGCTTGCGGAAATTGTGGAGATGGGTTAGCGCCGCTAGGGGCGTCGGGCCCAGATGAGAATACGGCGTTTGATGAAGAGGCCCTGGCGGATGAATTCCGCTGGGGCTTCGGACGTCTGGGCGAAGGACAGCGCCTCCCGACCTGAAGGACTGTCTGCCGCCACTGGAGACAGCCATTCTTCGAGCGTCATAGGCTCCTCGGAAAGCTCGATCGTGATGGTATCGAAACCGGTGTCGACCAGCGCCTGATACCAATCATCGGGCGAAAGCGCCCGATGATGCGATGGATCGCGCCGCTGCTCAAGTTGATTGAGCCATACGGCGTTCTCTTTCGTGGCGGTCATGTCGGAGACGCCCAGCCGCCCGCCAGGCACTAAGGTGCGGAATGTTTCTTGTAAAAATATCCTTACGTCCGTGAAGTGATGGGCGGCTCGCCGACAGGTGACGATATCAAGGGACTGGTCGGCGAAGGGCAGTGCTTCGGCGGGGGCCTCGCTCACCTGAATTTTAAGCCCATGGGCCTCGGCTTGACGGCGCGTTTCTTCCAACATTTCCGGGGTAATATCCACGGCGGTGACGTCAAGGCCCATTTGTGCCAACTTCAGCGCGGTATGTCCCGCTCCCGAAGCCACGTCGGCCGCTTTTTCAGGTGCTTGGGCATGAAGTCCAGCAATGAGTCGCTCCAAATCAGCGCCGCGGGCATGGTGGGAGCTGACTGCATAATCGTAATGATGCTTGCCGAAGAAAGTCCGGGGATCCTCAGGAATTCTTGCCATGATAAATGGCCTCCTTTGCTGTTGTTGACTTTAACTCTAAGGAATTTTTTCTGAACTAAGCTGAAGAGGATTTCATTCTAAGATGCAGAATTCTCAACTATGGAACACTATCGGTTTACCATACGCGATTTGGAATTATTGGTGGCCTTAAGTCAATCGGGTTTGGTTAAGCGAGCTGCTGAGCGTCTCAATCTGACCCCCTCCGCGCTTTCACACCGAGTGCGGGAATTGGAGGAAAGGCTCGGATACCCGATTTCCGAGAATCACGGACATTTGGCGTTGACGCCGGCCGCCAGCCGTCTGGTGCCGAGAGCGCAGGAAATTTTGGCAGCGCTGGAACAGCTAGGTGATGAGGCGTCGGGGATTCCGGACATCCGGCGCGTGGGGATTTCCAGTCTCTTGCTCCGAGGGGCGGTGTTGGAGGGCTTGACCCGGCTCACGGCCACCCCCTCCACCATCCGATGGAATATTGTCTCCGGGCACTCGCGGGCAGTGGAGGACGAGGTTGAGGCGGGGCGCTTGGACGTTGGACTGGTCCGTCTGGAGAGGCGGCGGCCTAGTCTTCGATACAACTGGATGGCGGACGACCGTTTGGCAGCTGCCGCCCCGGCGAGTTTTGTCCATCCTGGATCCGTGGAAGAGTGGCCCTGGGTTTTATTCTCGCATCGTATGGGCCACGGGCAGGCAGTGGACCAGGCGCTTCGGGATGCCGGGCTGGTGATTGTTCCTCGTGTACGGGTTGACTCTTTTGATTTGGCCTTGAGGCTGATTCGTTTCGGTTCAGTATCGGTGTTTCCCTGGTCGGTGATTGCGGACCAGGTGAGGTCGGGAAACTTGCAGGAAGTGGAGGTTTCGGGGGTCGTTTGGCCGCCCCGGCGCACCGCACTGGTCAGTAGGCGTGAGCCGCCGGTCTGGGCGGGAGCTCTCATTCGGGTGCTATTCGGCCAGGGGGATTTGCGGGCGGACGAGGGGTCGGGGTATGGCGCCGGCGCAAATTGCAAATGGTAATTTGGACGGTTCGACACACTAGCATGGAGGTTACGAAGTGGCTTTTACACAGTCAGCGTTTCTCCCCATTGCCATAGGGTTTTTCGGTTTGGGCACCAGCTACTTTGTTTGGGGCGGTCAAGCCCTGTTCGGCCGACCGGCCGCCAGTCCCGATGTCAATAAAACCATGGGCATGTGGGGCCTTTTCATGGGCGGGTTCATGCAGTTTATCACCGGCGTCTATTTGATGGTTGGTCTCAGTTGGTTTTCGGTCTACACCTCCAAGCCTCCGCTGTACATGGCAGCTCTGGCGTTTACCTCGTACGGCGTTCATTGGTTTGCCATTGGCTGGCGACGGTATATTGGGGCCTCGGATGGCGCCGAAGGCTGGATGGCAATCGCCTTTGCCCTGATCTCGATTCTAGGGGTGCTCGTCTTCTTTCAGGCTGGCGATGTGCCCGTGGCCATCCTCTTCATCATCCTCGCCGTCATCTATTTGACTGAAATTCCCACGCGGTTGGGAGGATGGAAGACCGGCGTCCGTTTAGTGGGACTATGGCAATTTCTCGGCGCAATTTGGTTGATGTATCTGACCTATGGCGTTGCCTTCAATACCGCCGTGGGCGCCCACTGGTGGATATAAGGAGAGTAAGGGATCGGGCGCGTCTCGCCCCCTTTCTTGCCTAATCCCATCGTCGCCGCGCTCTGGTCCTGCTCTCCTTAATGGCTTAGGCGGTCCAAGAAGTCAAGGATAGCGTGATTGGTGATGTCGGGCTCTTCAATGTGCGGTAAATGGCCGCATTGGTCGATAACGACCAGTTCGCTGTGAGCCAGATGTTGGTCCAGTACTTTGCCATACGGCAAAGGGACAATTTGATCCTCCCGTCCCCAAATGAGGAGCGTCGGCATCGTGAGACGAGCGACGTCAAGTGCCGGGTCGGGCCCAATTTCGCCGTCGCCAAGATACCGGGCGAATGAACCCCGTCCCCGGTTCAATTCCCGGGCGTCATCAAGCGTGCGATACGGCGTACGAGCTTTATAGCGTTCGGGATCATAGACAAGGCCTGCGGTATATCCCGAGGCGGGCAACGTGAGCGGGTTGGTCACTTTCACATCGGGAAGGTCTAATCCCACCGAATCTAAAATGATGAGGCCCCGGATGCGCTCGGGATGCGCCGAGGCCATGGACATCGCAACGCGCCCGCCCATGGAATTGCCGCCTACCACCGCCTGGTGTATCCCTAACATATCAAGCCATTCAAACAGCACAGGGCCAATATCGGGCATCCGTTCTACGCCGGAAAACCAATCGGAGCGGCCAAAGCCGGGCATGTCTGGAGCTAACACCCGGAAGCCTCGTTCGCCAAGGATCTGAAGTTGATGAAGCCAGGCCCGACCAGTCCCGCCGCCGCCGTGCAACAGCACAACCGGAAGTTCGCCGGAGCCTGCCTCATACCAATGCAGGCTTCCGCCCGTAAGGCGGCGCGTGTCATCCAAAATCTGCATGTTAGAGCCCCCTAACGGGGATATTGTAACAGATTAAGACTGGTCATTTTCCCGCTCGGTGGCGGTAAGCCACAGCTCTTGATTCATCGACCGGGCTTTCGTTTGAATCTCCTGGCGGGTGACGATACCTTTCTCGACCAACAGATCGAAAATGACCGCTAGGGACAGACCATGGCGATATAGGGTGTAACGAAGGTCCTCGGAATGGTCTGAGGGTGGATGGGTTGACATGGAACACCTCGCTGTTTCATCGTTAACTCTAGTATTCCAACTTTTTGCGGGGTAAACGAGGTGATCCGGTGCAAGTCAAAAGGCTGGGCGAACGCGGCCTCATCGCGATGATCCACCGCATGCAGTCGGCGCCTCCTCCAGGCATGGTGGGTATTGGAGATGATGCGGCCGTATTGCCGGCTCAGCAACGAGGGTGGCTCATCAGCCAAGACATGCTGGTGGAGGACATTCATTTTCGGTGGGATTGGTCCGCTCCTGAACAAGTGGGAGTTAAGGCGGCCCATGTCAATATGAGCGACATCGCGGCGATGGGGGGGAGACCGCGAGCAGCCTTGACCAGCGTGGCTGTGCCGGGCAGTCTGTCTTCTGAAGTGTTGGAGAGTTTGTACCGGGGTCTTACCCGGGCCTTTGATCCCTTCGGGGTGGTGATTGTAGGGGGAGATACGGTCGGAGCGGTGGACAAGCTGGTCCTAGATGTGACCATTTTGGGCGAGCCGGGGCCGGGCGGACCCGTGATGCGGCAGGGCGCGCGCCCAGGGGATCGGCTGTTGGTGTCAGGTCGGCTGGGAGCGAGCTACGCGGGCTACATGCTGCTAAGCCATGGGATTGGTTGGCCAGGCACTGATATTGACGACCGCAGCGTGCTAACCGCACACTTGGAACCTCAGGCCAGGGTCGAGTTAGGTCTCGCGGTGGCTCCCTTTGTACACGCCATGACCGATGTGAGCGACGGCTTGGTTGATGAGGTGAGGGAGTTGACGCGCTTTGGCTCTGTGGGGGCGGACGTGTGGCTAGAGCGCTTGCCGATATGCCCGGCGACCAGACGGGTGGGGGAGCACTTTGGGGGAGACGGTCGCGACTACGCTCTCTACGGTGGGGAGGATTACGAATTGTTGATGGCGGTGCCGCCATCCCACTTGCAGGCGGTCCAAGAGGCGGCCGAAGCGACAGCTATCCCGTTGACGGAAATCGGCGCCATTACCGACCGGCGCCAGATACGGTGGTTGGACGACGGGAACCCGGTAGCGGTGAAGGATGTGGCGTTCTTTGACCACTTTTCGCGTTGACTTAACCATCGCGAGCCTCGACCAATTAAGACGCTTTGCACAACGCCTGGCGCCGCTTTTGACCACCGGGGGCGTGGTGTTGTTGGATGGACCGCTGGGTGTCGGGAAGACCACCCTGGCTAAAGAGATTGGACGGGCCATAGGGGTCGACGGGGGCATGAGCTCTCCCACCTTTGATTTGTTGCACGTGCACGAGACGGCTTCTCTTCGCATTTATCATGTGGACGGCTATCGCCTGGACGATGCACGGGAGTGGGACGTGCTGGACCTTCCGGCACCGGGCGAGGCCGATACGCTGGTGTTGGCGGAGTGGGGCGCGGCACTGAAGCCGCTGTATCCAGACCGCTTGGAGATTCGTTTGGAGCGGGATGGGGAGATTCGCCGCGCCATTCTTACGGGGCATGGGGATTATTGGGCGCATAGGCTAAGTATGTGGGCGGAGGGCGGCCAGCATGGGATTTAAGGTGATGGGGATTGAGGCGGCAGGCCCGGTCTTAACGGTTGGTTATATCGAGGATGGCCGCATGGTGGCGTCGCGTTCGCTCCGGCGGCCGCGCCAGGCCGGTTCTTACCTGGCAGATTGGATGGCCGACATGGCTGACGAGTTGGGCCGGCCGGACGGTCTGGCGGTCGGGATTGGGCCGGGCTCGTTTACCGGGGTTCGGGTCGCCGTGACGGCGGCCAAGGCGTACGCGTTTAGTTGGCAGATCCCCGTCAAGGGCGTGTCGTCTTTGGCGGCATGGGCTCGAGCGGTTTCGCCAGGGCACCGGGTGGTCGTGACCAGTGAGCGGCGGGGACCCGCCTTTTATCTCGGATACTATTGGGTGGGGGCGGAGGGGCCGGAATCCATTATTCCCGACACAGCCATTTCTGGGGCCTTGCCAGATCTCTTTCCCACCAGCGAGGCGGTGTGGGTCTTGGGCCCTTTGGCAGAGGATCCCGCGGCGCTACGGGCAATCGGACCCCATGCCCGTCCAGCATTTTTGGATTGCTCAGGCGTGTTGGTAGCCTTAGAGGGCCAAGCGGCGTTACAATGGGGAAAAACGGATCATCCCGCGGCGCTGGCGCCTCAGTATTTGAGAGTTCCTGCGGCCGCGGCACAAAGAGGTGACACATGGCGGTCTTGAACCAACCGGACGAAGCTGATGTGGTTGTCCGGGACATGTATCTCTCGGACTTGGATGCGGTCATGCGCATTGAAGGCGCATCTTTTTCCACCCCGTGGTCGAGAAATCAATTTCAAAGTGAACTGATGGAAAATAATTTTGCCGCCTATTTAGTGCTCGATTTTCATGGCCGAGTGGTCTCCTATGGCGGCATGTGGATTATTCTCGACGAGGCCCACGTAACCAATGTGGCGGTTCACCCTGATTTTCGCGGCTACCATTTGGGGGAACGCATGATGCGGGGACTAATGGAGCGGGCCAAGAGCATGGGTGCCCAGCGTATGACGCTGGAGGTGCGGCGATCCAATCAAGTGGCGCAAAATCTCTACCAAAAGCTGGGTTTCATTCAATTGGGCGTCCGACGGGGCTACTACAGCGAGCCACACGAGGATGCCTTTATTATGTGGAAAGATCCGCTTTAGGTTTGTCGACCTCATCCCTCTGCTAATCCTTCTTTCGCCGCGCCCAGCCAACTGGTGTCCTTCCGGGCCGGGGCAGCGTTGCATACGGCATCGTCTTCCCAGAAACTGGACCGAGTCTGCGAATTTTTATGCTAAGGACCGCACAGCGCATCTCTCGATATTGTCGCGTTTGACGATGAAAGGAGACACGCATGCCCCTGCAGGGCACTCACACACATGAAAAAAGGGCGTCGGCACGGGGAGTATGATGAGGGT
>NZ_JABBVZ010000092.1 GCF_012933365.1 Sulfobacillus harzensis
CGGTCGCAGAGGTCCCGGGATTTCACAAAAATCAATGAGAACAACAGGTTTCACACAAAAAACTAAGGTAGGAGGAAGAGCGTCATGGCTAAACCCATTCGTGAGGTGCCGTTGAGGGCGATGGCAGGAAATGCGGTGTCCCGGCGCGACACCGCCGAGGAAAATCTGGAAGCCATCCTTGACGCTCTGCAGGAAGCGGGGGTGTTGCGCTTCGTGCGGGCGCTTCTTGAGCAGCGTCAGCCCATTGCCGAACAGGTGATGGCGAAGATGGACACGGACCCTACCAAGCGGGGAATTAAAAATGCGATCACGCTAGCGATGGGGTTAGGATCGCTGCCGGAGGACTTTGGACCCCGTGTCATGCAGGCGCTTCAACACGGCATGAAGCGCGCCGAGTCGGCCAGCCATGCGCCGGATGCTGACAAAATGTCGATTTGGCAGTTGATGGGGATGTTGAAAGATCCGGATGTTGCACGGGCCATTCATTATCTGATGGGATTCCTCGAGGGGCTTGGCAAGGCGCTTGGTTCGGAGGAATCTCACGGATATTGACGCGATGAAGCCCGGGGGACCCCAAAGACGCCCCCGGGCTTTTCGTTGCTCGTGGCCGAGCCATGATGGGTTCCGGAAAATAAGGTGACGTGTATTGTATGATGGCCATATTGCTTCGGCAGGTGCCCGACACCGTTATCTTCGTGTCTGGTGTCACACGGGGCCGGTTTGGGGACGTTACGTGAATGACCGTCGTATCCCCGGACAGGGCGAGGGATTGAGTCGGCGCGTGGGACGGGTTTTGTCGAGCGTGCGGGCTTGTCGCCGTGCCGCATCCGGTCAGGGTTGCAACGATAGTAAGGGTGGCCAATGTGCTGATTGGATAGGGTGGTTTGAAGCCATATTCGACATCCTCCAGCGCATCCGTGGAACACGAGCCGTTGACCAACTGGTGTCGCCAAGATAACGGAGGATATGGAGGTCGGGTTACACGTACGGTGCAAGCTCAGGGGGGCTACCCACCAATTGGGCCCTTAAATCGGGCTTGGCCATCCTAAAGTTGCCGGAATTCGGTATAGTGGCGGATAGAGGGGTGTAGATGGGATCGACCAGCCCCCAAAGATGCCGTGAAGCATCGGCAGGCTAAACGAAGATCCGGCTGCGTAATGGGATAAAGTGAGGGTGATTTGATATCATGAGGAGACCGACCCAACAGCAGATCATCGACGAATTGCACGTCAAGCCCGTGATCAACCCGGCGGAAGAACTGCGATTTCGCCTCGACTTCCTGAAAGGGTACCTCCAGTTTTCGCGCATGAAAGGCTTTGTGCTGGGCATTTCGGGCGGGCAAGACTCGAGCTTGGCCGGCCGGCTCTGTCAGTTGGCGGTGGAGGAACTGCGGGAAGAAACTGGCAGCGATTACCGGTTCATTGCGCTCCGGCTGCCGTACGGCGTTCAAAAGGATGAAGAGGATGCGCAGCGTGCTTTGCGCTTCATCCGTCCAGATAAGTCCTACGTCGTGAACATCAAACCGGCGGTGGATGGCGCGGTGCAATCGTTTGAAGAGGCCACGGGTCTCAAGATGTCAGACTTCAACAAAGGCAACCAAAAGGCGCAAGAGCGAATGACTGTCCACTATCGGTTTGCCAATGCCTTCAATGTGCTCGTAGTAGGGACCGATCACGCGGCCGAAGCCCTGCCCGGGTTCTTTACCAAATATGGGGACGGTGGGGTCGATCTTACCCCACTATCTGGGCTCAGCAAGCAGCAGGGCCGCGAACTGCTCAAGCATCTCGGGGCACCCGAAGACATTTACCTGAAGCCTCCCACGGCCGACTTGCTGGATGAAGTCCCGGGGCGGCTGGATGAGGATGAACTGGGCATTTCGTATGAGGTGATGGACGCCTTTCTGACCGGGAAATCGGTGCCGGAACCCGTTGACGAGCGCATCATTCACCGCTACCAAAGCACGGAGCACAAACGACGTCTGCCGGTCACGCCCTTCGATACCTGGTGGCAGTAAAGAGCTCTAGGGTTGGCGGTGAACCAAGAGAAGTCCCCCATGTTTTCTTAGGGAATGCGAGGCAACAACGCTTGGTGGTTCTTTGGGATCTAGACGGCACAATTCAAGATAGCGAAAGCTTGGCTAAAGAGGGCACTCGCCACGGGTTTCGGACCGTATTGGGGCGAGTGCCCACGAGTGTCGAACTCGCGCAACTGGTGGGGCGACCCGTGCCGGTGGTCTACAAAGAATGGTTCGGTGACGAACTGGCGCAACGAATTCTCGAAGTGGGAACCCGATTCTACGAGGAACGGGCACACAAAATCCCAATCTTCTTGGGAATTGCTGACGTGCTCTCGCGGCTGAAAGCGACGTCGGTGATGGGGGTGGTGTCATCGAAGCGGCGGGGCCATGTGCTTCGCGAGCTAGAGAGTCAGCAATTGCTGGCCTTGTTTGACGTGATCGTGGCGCAAGAAGATACCGCACGCCACAAGCCAGATCCGGCCCCGCTGCTGCTGGCAGCGCAACGTCTAGGGGTGCCGACCAAGGACTCTGTGTACATTGGCGATCAACCCACGGATATCTTGGCAGCGGCCGCCGCCGGAATGCGGAGTATCGCGGCATTGTGGAGCGACAACCGAGTGTCGCGATTTGAGGGGGCGCCTCCAACGGCGATCGCCCATGCTCCCTCCGATGTTGTGGCTGTTCTGTCTCAAATGACTCATCACATGGGATAGGCGAACGGATGCCTGTGGTACGTGTGTGGCTGCACCCGGATGTGGAATGGGTTTCATGGAATTGCGATGCCGGCTTACTTTAAATCCTTGGCCATCACAATATTGGTGGTGCGATATCCGAGGCGCTGATACAGGCGAAAGGCGCCTTCGTTATGGCCAAAAACGTGCAGGGACATGGAGACGACCCCTCGCGCCTGGGCGTCCGCTTCGAGCGCTTTCAGGGTCTGGGTGCCATAGCCTTGGCCGCGGGCGTCCTCATTCATGCGGATATTGTAAATAAACGCGGTCTTGCCGTTGGGGCCCGGTCGAACCATATACCACAGCGTGCCCACCGGGCGGTTGTGGTCTCCATCAACCACGGTGAAGAGATAATGGTCGGGTGTTTTTGGACCTTCCGGCAACAATTGTGCGAATTCCTTGGCGGATTCTTCTAATGCCTCGTCTTGGGACCAGCGGCCGCCCCGCACGTGATCGCCAGCGTACTCTTTGACGGCGTCCGCCAGAAAGGCTTGATATTCCGTTTCGGTCATGGGCTGCAAACGCACCATCATCACCACCTCCGCGTACACTCTTTGGAAAACCCCGCCTTTTTCGCCCGAAAAACCGGGGTTTTTGGAGGCTGCTGTCCCCATGTTAGCAATCCTAGCATAAAGATGGAACTGGCGGCTTCCACGAAATTGGTGTCGTTGAATGCACCGGTAGCGTTTTGCGGGGAGAGGGCCAATTCCCGCAAATCGAGCCTCCATGAGGTTGCATGCCGGGCTTCGTGCGGAACAACTCTTTCGCAGGCGAGTCCCGCGTATCGCCATCAAACCCGCCTTTCCCCACCAACAATCTCAGGGCCACATGGCCTGTCCCAATAAATCCCATTTTTGACTGTTTTTGTAACCTGCCCAAGACGTGTGCCGTTTCAAGAGCAGGAGGCGAGAAACATGGTCCCCGCAACCCCACAGTCAAGGCGCAGTAAGACGGTCCCGCCGCGGCAGCCCCCGTTCCGATTCAGTTTGGTAGCTGCCGGGGCATTGGCCGTGCTCGGCGGTGCTTTCAGCCTCTGGATGCTGCATAATCAGCGCCATCAAGCTCTTCAGGCATCCACCATTACCCAAACGCTACGTCAAGACCATGCTCTAGGAGTCCCCACATCAGCCATCAGGCCCTTGTCCCAAGAACTGGCACACATTCAACATGCCCGCATACTTTTCATCCCATCGCTCTACCTCGGGGGTCTTACACGGGCACCGGAGGAACTATCCCATCTTAGGGCCGTCAGCGCGCATCTCTTGTCTCAGAACACCCGATATGAGAGAAGGATTGCCCTTCAATGGGCCTCCCGCCTGATTCACACCGAAGGCCGTTTTGCCACCGTGAACGAGACTCAAGCCGCGCAGTCTATCGCCCACGCTCCCCTATCACGAGTCATTCGCACCAGTGAGGCTTGGCGTGCCCAATATCGCGATTGGCAGCACGCCCTGCACGAATTGAGCACCATCGCGGGCGGGCTATCTCACGGACGTCCCAACCAGGTGAGCCGTGAACTGGATGCGCTGGACGCACGCCTGTCGTCCGTCGGCCCGTATTGGAACGGTGTAGCCCAAGCTCGAAGTGCTAGTACCGAGGCCAAAGCCTATCTAAACCTGCCGCCACCCCAGGAAGTTGCCCAGTATCACCAGATCAGCAGAACCTTGCGGCAAGCGCTCGCCGGATTGGAGCCTCCGACCACAACGGAGCTTTCCCACATTCTGAGCCAAATTGGCGGCGGCTTGGTCAATCATCAACCCCGGGACGTCACTGAAGCGCTGTCGTCCCTAGAGGATAAGCTTCAGCAGGCGAATGCTGCATGGACTGGCTACGGCGCGGCCCAAGCGGCCGTTGACACCGCCTCCCAATATCTCAAGGGACCGCTGGTATCTGAGATTAGAGAGCATCCAGCCGTTCTCGACCAGTTGCAGGCAGCACTCCGGGGATTGACTCCGCCAGCCCCACCGCTACAGTCGGGCAATCCGTTTGGAGCCGCATTTCAGCAATACCTCGCAGGCCGTCTCTCCGAGGTGTCCGTCGCCGTGTACAACGCCAACACGGGGATAACGTCGACGTATAACCCGGGTATTCGCTACGATACCGCCAGCATCGTTAAAGCCACAATCATGGCCACGCTGCTATGGCAGGCCGAGCGGGCAGGTCGGCCTTTAACAGCAGACGCACAGGCACTGATGGTTCCGATGATTGAACAAAGCAGTAATTCGGCGGCTACCCTGCTATGGAACGCAGCTGGCGGGGCAAGCGGCATCGGCCAATTTTTGGACCAGGCAGGGATGGCCAACACCATTCCTGGCGAAGGCGGGTATTGGGGTCTGACGCTGACGACGCCGCTGGACCAGGTCAAGCTCCTCAAGCTTCTCAGCTATCCCAACCCTCTGCTGGACGCGGCCTCCCAAGCCTATGCGGCAAACCTCATGGACAATGTCGTTTCGTTCGAAGACTGGGGCGTCTCCACCGGTCCCGTCCCGGGGAGCACTGTCGCCCTTAAAAATGGCTGGCTTCCGATTGGTTCGAATGGTTGGGAAATCAATAGCATTGGCCATGTCAGCGGAGATGGACGCAATTACGTGGTGGCCATTTTGTCGCGCAACAACCCCACCGAAAGCTACGGCATTCAAACAGTGGACGCCGTCTCCCAATTCATTTGGAACGCAGAGTAAGTGTCTGAAGCAAACTGGGCCTTCTTGCCAATGTGGCGAACTCATGACTAAGGACGCCCTCGGATGGGGTCGAATCCCTCCGAGGGCGCGGAATGCCTCATCATTATTGGGGTGCTTGAAGCAGCGGATACTCCGCCGCAACGCGTTTGCTATCCCGTGACTTTGACGGTCAGGGTGACCGGGGCGTTGCCCGTTACGGTGGTGGTGGGAACAATGGCAAAGCGCCAGGTGCCGTCTAATGGCAGTGTGTCGGACCAGCCATGGACCAAGTCTCCCAGTGCCAGTGGGACCAGGCCGTTCGGTACGCTGTTGTCGAGGAACTCCCCTCCGTAAAGCGCGAAATCGCCTTTGTTGACAAGGCTCGCTGTCCGGGTGTTTCCTGGCGAAAAGAGCAACGTCGTGCCTTTCTTCACCGCCAGCGTCGACGTTGCGGCCTGGATCTGGTTGCCGTTTGCTGTGAAGTAGACCACCGTGCTGCTTGATGTGGGGGGATTTCCGCGGCCATCGGCGCGACCATACCCTTGGGCCACTGCACATCCACATGGGCGACCGTTGAGGCTGATCCGGAAAACACCCACAGCAATCGATACGGTCCCTGGTTATAGGTGTACAATACGGAGCCGGCCGAATGGCTGACCGAATCGGGCTTGCCCAGCACCGCCTCAATGTCCGATAGGGTAATCTGATGCAAATCCGGGTTATACGACCGTACATCAGCCAATTGGACGCCCTCATTGAATCCGACGACCGCGTTGTGCGCCCCGTAGCTAACGTAATGGAGGTGGTTGACGTCAGGGCCGTTGGTTCCTTGGCCCCAGACCTTTTCCAGGGCATAGTAGCTTTGCTGGTCGCCATAGGGAATGCCGAGCGCCTTGCCGACGAGAGACACCTTGGCCCATTCGCGGACCAGCGATTGCGCCGACGTACTCTTAGACGGTGTGGGACTTTGCGCCGCGGCGGTGGTCGGGGTCGACGCGGCTGCCCCTGTTGGCGTGCTCGTCGTCGGTGGAGTGGAGGCTGAGGCACTGGTTTGGGGCTGCGACGTGCGGGATAGGGCGGCGGTAGGATGGCTGGCGATGCCGCAACCGGCTAGAACCGCTGATGAACCGAGAATAAGTGCTGAGATTCCGAGGGATTTTTTTGTCATGGTGTCCTCCCAAGTGCGATATGTAAGCGGCTCTATCGGGCCGTCCTGTTTGACACCGTTGAGAACGCTCGGGAGCACGACGAGGTTACAGGTGCAGTCTCCCTTGACCGATTGTCGAGGTTTCCCTAATAGGCAGCACAAGCTAGGGGTCAAGGGTCCGCCCGAGGATTAGTGCCCAACCTCGAGGCGCGTGGTTCATGGACGTGCGGGACCGCAGTCTCTCAAGACTTTGCGAACAGAGGACCGGAAGGACGAAGCCTACTCGCTTTCTTTCATCGTCGCGTCGATACACGCTAAGGCCTTGGCCAATGTCTCACGAGCGACCTCGGGTGCGACCCGTCTCAGGGCTTCACCGGGGGAGACCCAAGCGAAGCGGTCATGCTCCGGGTCAATGAGTCGTATCATCTCCCGGTCCCCGACTTCCGCAAGAAAGACGGCCCATTCGGTGGCGCTTGCCGCGCATGCGGTGATAGGCACCCGGAGGCCCGCTTCTTCGTACAACTCGCGTTCGGCTGCGTCAGCCACCGCTTCCCCAGGCTGGCGCGCGCCCGCGGGCGGCGTCCAGGCCCAGTCTCCTTCATACTCGGCCCCATGATGAGCCCGATGCAATAGTAAGATGGACAGGGCTGGCTGACGCCGAAAGACGACCACGGTCGCCCCAAACGGCGGATCGGGACTAATCGCTTTCCCATCCCAGGTGACGCGAGGATGCTCATCGGACATGGGGCTACCCCTCCTTGTAGTTTAGTGCCTTCATTGTGCGAGTCATGATGAACGTCCTGATGCGGCTGTATCACCATGCGCCTTCCCTGGGGCCGCTGCCCGCGTGGGATCGTACCGGCCCATAATGGTGGGGAAGAGGATGACGTAGCCGAGTTGCAGCGCGGCAGCCAAAATGAAGGGGAGGATGAGTGACCCACCGCTAATAATCTGTCCGCCTAAGGCGGGGCCAATCGCGGCCGGCAACCCCCAAGACATGGCGTTGAGGCTGCTTGCAAAACCGCGCCGTTTGTCACGTACCAACCCTACACTGAAGGCTTGGCGGGCTCCCATGGAGCTTCGATTGACAATTGAGCGGGCCACATACAGCACCGCGGCGATGGCAAACGTGGGCATAAAGGGAATGGCAATCAAGAGCGCCACCCCTAAAACGCGGGGCACCACGATGGAGCGAATGAGGCCAACTCGCTCCGACATGCGGCCAATCACCAAGGAAAAGATGCCGGTCAAGAAAAAGGTGAGCGCGTAGACGGGACCAATCGCGCTGGGCCCCACACCAAATTTGACGTTGAACCAGTAGGGCAGAAGCGGCGCCACCAGGCCCACCCCCAGCGAATTGACCATGTTGACAATGGTAAGCCAGGTGAGCGCTCGATTTTCCTTTTTTTGCACCGCAGAATCGGCCTGCTGCTGGGCCTCGCTGCGGGGCATTCGAGGTTCTCGTGGCGCCTCCTCGATGACCAGTATCTGCGCGAGATTAATCACGGCGATTACCAGGTTGAATATGAATAGCGGCAGATACGCGGCAGGTCCATGGGCTCCGGGCATAATGTGAGGCAAAATGGCGGCCAGAATGGATCCAATCCCCATACCCCAGAATTGCAATCCTGCGTTAAAGCTGAAGACCGTTCCACGGCGCGCGGACGGGATGGACTGGGCCAGCCAGGCCTGCTCGGCGGGGGCGAACGGTCCCGACGAGCCGTTGGCTCCGCGTCCAAATCCAAACAAGGCCGCCGTCAGAACCAGAATCCAGGCGGTGGGGTAAAAAATAATAAGGGCGGTTCCTACGATTAGACCGGTCTCGTAAATGAGAAGAAAGAGGCGGCGGCCGACACGGTCGCTGACAATCCCCACTAAAAGGCTCAAGAAGGCGCCGAAAAGGCCGCCGGCCATAAGCAAGAGACCGACATGGGATGCGCTCCATCCGCGAATTTTGAGGTACAAGGTGAAGTCGACGGCCAAAGCGCCTTGGGCCATAGCCCGCAAAAATCGCGTTAAAATCAATTGCCGCGCCGGTCGACTTAACGATTGCCAACCTTTGCGCGTATACGGTGAGGCTTCGGCCATTACGTCACCTCCGCCATTTTCTTGAGCAGATGTAATAGCTCCTGCTTTTCTTGCTCGCTAAATCCCCTCAGAAGGGTGCTGACCCGCGACTCAAACGCATTCAGCGCTTCATTCACCGCAGTACGGCCCGCTTCTGTAAGTCCGACACCGACGAGTCTCTGGTCGCTGCCCATGCCCGAGCGTATAACCAAGCCATCGGATGCCAGCTTATCAATCATTTGGCTGACCGCCGGTGACGAAATGTTGAGGCGAAGCGCAAGTTCCGATACCTTGATTGGCCCGTGCGTGAGTTTCACCATGAGGCGCAATTTCGGCCGCGACAACAGACCATATTGACCTCCCAAGGCATCTTGCAGGTCAATCAGGGAAAGCGCTAGATCGTGGTTTCGTTGTGCTCCCGTATGATTCTCCATGCGTCAATGATACCATATTATTTAGGTAAGTTACTTAATCGATGAAGCCGTTACGGAGCCGTCCCCTCCCCAAGCTTCCAAGATGCCGGCCTCATAAGATCCCACCAGGTCAACATAGTGCGGCGAGAGCGGGTGCCCGGATTGCCCGGTGAGGTGCATGAAACGGCCTGCATCAGGTTCACCGGGGGTCAACACCTCTCGATAGCTGGGTTGGTACGCGATCATGCGCGGCCAGGGAAGTGCGGGATCAATGGGGAAGGCTGCTTGATGGGGGGTGTAAAAGTCACCGCGTGCGGGGATGGGTTTCACGCCAAAAATAGGTCGCACCGCTTTGACTTGCGTGAACGGATGAAACAACAGGGTTTGGTGAGCCCGCCCCCAGGTCCATTCGGCCCAGGTTGGGGCCAAAGGCAGCCCGGCCTCGGTCTGTCGCCCGTTGGCACGCCTCCAAGCGATTCAAGCTTTGGAAGTGCTGAATCACTAGCGGCATGAGACGCTCTCCCATGAGTCCCCAAAAGTTGTCCGGAAAGGGCAGCGTTCCCGGTGCCGTACCCTTCACCGCGGGAAACAGTGGGCGGTTCAAGGCGTTTTCGACCGTCGTGGGGACGGCCGCCTGGGCAAACAGGTAGAGAAGAGTCGGGACCGGGGATTCGACCCGGGCTTGCCCATCAAACCCTTTTAAGATCGGGCGCCAATCCTCGGGTGTGTCGCCGTCCACGAGCAGCAACTGGGCGAGTCGCCGCAACGGCTCTGACAAGACATCGGTTTGAATGGCCGCGAACGAGGCGATGTCGTGTTGGCCGCTCGATGCCAGCAAATCTCGAATGCGCCGGGCGCGATAGCCAAGACTGTTTCGAGCCAGGAAAGGGTGACCCTCGGCCCCGGCCGCCGCGTTGTTGGCGGTGACAATGATCCCGTCCTCGGGATCGAAAAGATGCGGCAAATTGTCAAAGGGAAGCTTTTCGGAGGCCAGTGTAGATCGCGTATTGCCATTGGCGACGCCTAAATGAGGTCCTCCGGCATGGAGTGGCACGACCCCCGCCAGTTGATAGCCGATATGGCCGTCGGCGTCGGCATAGACAAAGTTTTGAGCCGGGATGGTCCACTCTTTCAAGGCATCCCGAAAGTCCTCCCAATTCTGTGCCCGGTTGAGCTTCGTGAGTGCGTTAAGGGTGGTTACTGGGCCAAAGCCGGTCCAATGAAGCGCGATGCGCGATCCGTCGGCCTCTTGATGGATGATGGGTCCGGCGTGGCTATCTTCCATGGGCACCACCTGATCGCGTTGTCCGCGGACCCGAATGACCTCCTGGCGAATCTGAAGGGTTGCCTGCTCATTGTCCAGCTGATAGCTGGTGTGGTCCTCCATAGCAATGCGAAACAGGTCCTGGCAGTCCGGTTCGACGTTGGTGACGCCCCATGCAATATGGCTGTTTTGCCCGATAATCACCCCCGGGGCGCCAGGCAAGGAAACTCCCTGAACGTTCAAGTGGCTGCCTTGGAGCTGTACTGGGAACCAAATCGAGGGCAATTGGGGCATTAAGTGCGGGTCGTTGGCCAACAAGGGGCGTCCTGATCGCGTATGCCGTCCACTCACGACCCAATTGTTGGAGCCAATGCCAATGCCACCCCAGCTCATGGGAATGCCGGTATTGGGGATGATGGTAATGTCCGGCGTGTCAGCGATGCGATCAAATAGCCAGGCGTACACTTCCGGGTTTTGTCCGACTTGGTCGTAAGCCCATTTGCTGGTCCAAATGGAATTCAGCGACCAGGAAAGAAAATAGGTGAGCAGCAACGTGTCCAAGGGGTCCCAAGGACGAGGCTTTAACTTCAGGAACCGGTACTCGGGTGCCGGATGCTCGGCGAACGCCTGATTGACGCCGGTGGTATAGGCCATCACAGCCTGACGCGCCTCCTCGGACCATGCCTTGCGGGATTCCTCCGCCCAATGGCGCAAATTGAGGCGACGCATGAAGAGGTCATAGGGCACGGTGTCGGGTCCTAAGAGCTCGGATAATTCGCCGGCGGGCATGCGCCGGTAGAAATCCATTTGGAACCCTCGCAGACGCCCATGGAGGTACCCTTGGGCCAAATACGCATCGGTGGCGGAGAGAGCCTCAATCTTTGGCACCTGGTGGTTGTCAAAGGTAATCTTGGCGCTTGACGAGAGGCCCTCCAGCGTCAACTGCGATGGGAACGGCTGTTCCGGTGGGAGCATGCCCAGTGCTCGGTACAGAATCCGGAACCAGGAAAATTGGGGCCAGCGTTCGGCAGTGTTCATCGATTCTTGCTCCTCGCAATCCTTAGTTATCTAAAGATTCGCGGCCGGATGTCAGGTTCCTGCCGGGTAGGTGGTATGCTAGGAAATAAACATGGGTCCATTTGCCAAGGAGGGACGCAATGAATCAGCTGGAGAAGGCCACGTTTGCGGGAGGTTGCTTTTGGTGCATGGTTCACCCCTTTGACGCCTACCCGGGTGTGGTGAAGGTGGTGTCGGGCTATACCGGCGGCGACAAGCCCAATCCCACGTATGAGGAGGTGTGTTCGCACACTACCGGGCATCGAGAGGCAGTTGAGATCACGTTTGATCCCACGATTATCGGTTACGGCCAGCTGCTGGATATTTTCTGGCGTCAAATTGATCCCACTGACCCCGGCGGACAGTTTGTGGATCGCGGGGAATCCTATCAAACGGCTATTTACTATCACTCCGAGGAGCAGCGAAAATTGGCGCTCGCGAGTCGGGAGGCTTTGGAACAGACTGGGCGGTTTTCTCGGCCGATTGTCACGGAGATTTTGCCGGCCAAGCCGTTTTATCCCGCCGAAGATTACCATCAAGACTTCTATCGCACCAATCCGAGCCACTACACCCGCTATCGTCGAGGATCGGGACGGGACCAGTTTATTCTGCAGCATTGGGACACCCCCCATGCTTAAGCGGATCGCCGAGGTCACCTATTTCGTCCCTGACCTGGACGCCGCCTGGGCATTTCTCCGCGATGTCGCTAATGCCCGTCTCCACTTTAAAGCTCTAGGGCTGATTCAGGTTGAGGTGGGGGAGAGTCTGGTCAGCTTGCATCCCGCGGACGAAAAGGGTTCGGCCGGTCCTGGCGGTCAAGTGGCGTATTGGCAGGTTGACAATCTCAATGACGCCATTCAGGCTTTCCAAGATCGGGGCGGACACTTGTATCGTGGACCCATTAAAGGGGTGGACGGTCCTCAGGTGGCTCAAGTACAAGATCCGTGGGGCAATCTCTGGGGACTCTTGCAAAGCTGACTTTGCCGTCCTTCCCGGCTCGGGATATGATGAATATGGTAAACGTTCCATTTTTCGACAGGAGGGATATCATTGGCTGTTCCAGGTGCGGTTTCCAATCCCAGTCAACTTTACACCGAATCGGTGAGCTATCCGGTGGATGGGGCGGCTATTGAGGCATATGTCGCTCGCCCCCAAGAGCCCGGCCACTATCCGGGCGTCATTGTCATCCACGAAGCTTTTGGACCCGTCGAACATATTCATGACGTGGCTCGTCGTTTCGCCAACCGCGGCTACATCGCCATCGCCCCGAATTTGTATTCGCGCGTGGGAACGCCCAACCCCAGCGACACCCAAGAGGTGTTTAAAAAAATGTTTGGCCTCCAAGATGGGCAAATTGTGCGGGATTTGGAGGGCGCCGCAAGCTACCTTCGGGCGACCGGATACTCCAATGGCAAGGTGGGCGTGATCGGCTTTTGTTCCGGAGGGCGGCAAACGTTGTTGATGGCCTCGTCTAGCCATGCGGTCGATGCGGCGGTGGACTGCTGGGGCGGTTTTATCCGCTCCGCCACCCCGGATGCGGCCACGACTCCCGAGCGCCCGACGCCCATTATCGATATGGCCGAGAACGTCTCCTGCCCGCTCTTTGTGGTGATTGGCGAAGAGGATCAGAATCCGTCCCCCGAGGATGGCGAATTGCTCTCTAAACGCCTCAAGCAGGCGGGCAAAGATTTTCAACTTAAGGTCTATCGCAACGCGGGTCACGCCTTTTTTGCCGACTATCGCCCCAACTACCGCGAGAAAGCGGCGTTCGAATTATGGGACGATGTAAGTCGATTTTTTGATCAACACCTGAAAAAGTAAGTTAGCCCGTCGCGACGCATGAGGAAAGGGCTGTCCCAATAGTCACCCGCACGGGTGACTGGGGTGGACCCTGATGAAAGTCAAGTGACCCTCGCTCCTAGTAA
>NZ_JABBVZ010000093.1 GCF_012933365.1 Sulfobacillus harzensis
CCCTCATCATACTCCCCGTGCCGACGCCCTTTTTTCATGTGTGTGAGTGCCCTGCAGGGGCATGCGTGTCTCCTTTGTATGTGATCACTTTACTCGCGGATAGTTGGGGTGCCTACGGACGGATGGGACCGCCACTCGGGTCTTGTGGACCGAAAAATAGGGACCATATGGCGCATAACAAGATATGGATGACTTCGCATACTAGACTCATGTCAATCGTGAGATGCTATCTCCGTGGAGGGGAGCGAAGAACATGATCGTTCAGAGGTTGTTATTTCTTGCCGCATTGCTTGCCGTTGGCTTTGCTGTCAATCTAGCCGGACGGTTCAAGCGCACCCACGCGCCCGTATATGGGTGGTGGACCTTGTCCTTCCTTTTTTATGCGGCGGCTTTTCTGATGGAGGCCTTAACCGTCAATGGCAACTGGCAGTTGGTGTGGGAGTATCAGATTTATATGGTTGCCTCGGCGGGGTTGGTTGGCACCATGTCGGTCGGTACGGTTTACCTTGCGCTTCCGCGTTCACGAATCCCGTTCTTTTATGGTCTCTATGTGGCCTTGGCAACCATATCGTTGGCACTTTTTGCGGTGCTCCATCCGCCGGTACTTCAAGGGAGTTGGCTTTCCCTTAACGCAGGAAAAAACGCCATTGTTGGACCTTCCCAAATCAGTTATCTGCTCTTGTCCGCGGTAGGCGGTCCGGTCGTGGTTCTCGGCGCCTTGTGGTCTTGGTGGAAAGTACGCCGGTATTACACGTTGCTGATTGGCGTCGGCGCCCTGGTGCCGAGTTTGGCGGGGACGTTTGCCTCTCAGGGGCTAGGGGAGTCATGGTTTCCTGTGTTTAACATCGTCGGGTTGATTTTAATCTTCCTCGGCTATGTCTATTCACGGCCCCGAACCCGCGTGGTGGAACTGCGTAAGTCGCCGCTGGGCAGGTCCGATGGACGGGAACGCCGCGGCAAGGTCATCTAACGGCGAAAATCATCCTATCGAGACTGGGCGCGCGCTGTGCGGGCGTCCGGTCTTTCGTTCGAAAAGGGTTAACCTCGGGCTATGGTATAATACCGTGATTAAATGTCCGGGAAGCGATGGAGGAGACGCAGGGGATGTCCCACGGCTGGCGCGATCGAATATTAGCGACCTTGATGGCGATGGCAGGTGTGGTTTTAACCTTTTGGGTTTACAGCCATTTTATCAGCGGTTTGCACCTTGGCCGTGGCCTGAAGTCCCTTTACCTGCGGGTTGTGCTGGTGTTCTTTACGGGCGTCTTCTCATTTGTGGTGTTCGGGCTGTTGGAACGTCAACAGAGGGAATTGGAGCGAGCAAACGCTGAACTTGGCCGACAGCGCGATGTATTGCAAGGCCTATGGGATGCCACGGGTGTGGTGGCCACGCTTCCCGATTTGGAGGCGGTGTTGCAACGGATCGTCGATGTGGCACGGCCCCTTTTCGGTGCTCAGTATGCGGCGCTGGCTGTGTTATCCGATGAAGATCCATCGCGTATCCGGGAGTTTATCACCTCCGGCATTTCTTCAGAGGCGCGAGCGAAAATTGGCCACCTGCCGACGGGGCGCGGCCTCTTGGGCGAGGTGATTCGCACCAAACAAGTCATTCGGCTGGAGAACATTGCTGACCATCCTGCGTCGTCCGGCTTCCCCAATGAGCACCCGGCCATGTCAAGTTTTCTGGGATTGCCCTTGCTCTATCAAGGGTCGGTTGTGGGTCACCTGTACCTGACCAATAAGCCCGGGGGCTTTACCTCCGAGGATGAAGTACTGGCGCAACTCTTCTCTCGCCAGGCGGCGGTAGTTATTGCCAATGCCCGTTTGTATCAAGAGCGCGAAGCGTGGGCAACGGTGCAGGAGCGGGAACGCATCGGCCGTGAACTACACGACGGCGTGTTGCAAACGCTCTACGGGTTGACCTTGTCACTGGAATTTCTCCTGGATACCCAGGAGTCGCTCTCGGAAGATCTGCGGCGCGAATTGAATCGAGTGACAGAAACTTTAAGCTTAACCATGACGGATATTCGAATGTACATTCAAAGTCTTGGCACGTCGCCGGTCGATTTTTACGTCGCCGTAAAAGACATGTTGCATCGGACCGGCAACGGCGAAAACGTGGACTTAGAGTTTCACGATCATGATTACTTAACATTGGATCCGCAGATCGTGCATGACTTGGTGCTCACGGTGCAAGAGGCGGTGTCGAATGCCAATCGTCACGGACAGGCCGATCGCATCGTGGTTGGCTGGGAAAGCACGGAGTGGGAATACCATTTATGGATTGAGGATAATGGTGTGGGATTTGATACGGAAGCCGACACGGGAAAGCACCATTTTGGACTGGAGAATATGCGCCGACGCATGGAGCGGCTTAAGGGCATGATGGATGTGACGAGCGCTCCCGGACGCGGGACCACCGTTCAATTTCGTTGGCCCCGATCGAATACCATATCTCTATAGGCTATAGTAAAAAGGGATAAAGGAGCGTGAAGAAATGGCCGAAACGGACAAAAGTGATGTGATTCGAGTGGCCATTGTGGATGATCACGAAGTGGTTCGAATGGGTCTGAAAAACCTGATCGACCACCAGCCCGGTATTACCGTTGTCGGGGATTATGCCACAGGTCAGGCGGCCGTAGACAATATCCCCTTTACGGCTGACGTTGCGGTTCTCGATGTGCGGTTGCCAGATCTCAATGGGTTTGAGGTCTGTCGTCAAATCAAGGAACGTGACGAGCGAGTGCAGGTCATTATGTTGACCTCTTTTGGACAAGATGAGATGGTGATGGACGCCATCGATGCGGGCGCCTCTGGCTATCTCTTAAAGGAATCCCGGGGGCATACGGTCATCGAAGGGATCCGCACGGTCGCGCAAGGCGGTTCGCTCTTTAGCCCGCAGGTGACCGCGGCCTTGTTTCGGCGTCTCAGGACAGCCAAGGGGCCTGCGGACCCTATCGAAGAGTTGAACGAGAATGAGCACAAAATCTTGGCCCTGGTGGCGGAGGGAAAAACCAATCGCGAAATTGGGGAGCAGCTCTTTCTCAGCGAAAAAACGGTCAAGCATTATGTGAGCAACATTTTAAGCAAACTCGGCTACACACGTCGGGCCGAGGCGGCAGCACACTTCGCCCGCTATGAATCAGATCATCATCGATGACGACCATGGCGAAGGGCGAAGATGCCGCCGATGACCAAAGCCCAAATGATTAATTGCCAAAGCCCCATCATCAACCATGGAGACAGGTTCGACAGAAGTTGGGCCATTTAGGTCACCTCACCCTCTCGTATCGTTTCCCGCCCTTTTATTATGGTGTTGCCGTTTTAGCGGTTTCATCGGTCGAGTGGTCCTTTTCAGCGGTCCGTTTGGTCCGGTGGGGGATCACGTCGGTTCCGACGGACCGGGTCCAAAAAAAGGGCCGAATGGTCCTAATCATTAGGGACCTTCGGCAGTGGTTGACCCTCTCCTGGCTCAGTACAGTAGGACAATACAGGCCATATTAGGAGGGGTATGATGATCCACGTCGATCCAGCCATGACGGACGAGGAGTTTCTACGCCTGTTCGAAAAGGGCATTAAAGCACAGTGGGGGACGGATCAGATTGATTGGGGCTTAGTGGAAGGGATTTCCGACGACAAGAAGCAGGCCCTCGGTCAACTAATCACCCCCGTGTATTTAGGCGAACAAACAGCGATGTTGGGAATATCGCAAGTTCTTCCCATGATTTTAACCGGCGGCCATGCCGAACCGGCATTGTATCTTTCCAGTATGGGTCTTGATGAAGCGCGCCATTTCCGTAACTTGAACCATCTCTATCGGGTGCTGAACGTGGAGCCTTTGCCCAGTCGCCGTCTCCCGGAAATGTGGCGGTACCATGCCCGCCTTCTGCAAAAACACGATCCCGTGCAATGGGTGTTTGGCATCCTCATCAGCGACCTTTTTGCCAAGACCTTTTATGGGGGATTCGCCGACCGTTTTCCAGATACGGTAGTAGGCCGTCTCTCGCGCCGCACGTTGCAAGACGAAGCCCGTCACCAAGCCTTTTCCGATCGCTATCTGAATCGCATGCTGCCAACTATGGACGAGGACGCACGACAAGAGCTGTTAGTCCTGCGGGACGATCTATTCCGGATAATGGAGCGACTGGGCGAACGTCTGCGGGGTCCCATGGAGACGCTGGATTGGTCGCCAGAAAGTTTTCTTTCGGAGTTGTGGGACGATACCGAACGGTGGGTCAAGCGTCTGGGTATTGTACCGCTGGCACAATGATTTGATGTTAACGGAAGCATGGCCGCCACTGAAAGCTGTTCGCCATCGACGGGCGAGCAGCTTTCTTTCGGTCTTCGGCCGCTTGCTACATGGGATTGGGATTGGGAAAAGGTGGCCGGTGCGTGGGTGTGATGGGGCTGGCGGAGCCCAAGATTCTCCGGCACGTGACCCTGAAGATTGGGTGCAGCCGCTCAGGGCGACACTGTCGAGCCTACGATACAGCGCGGGTGGACGAGGCGCTAAATTGGCCAAACGGCACGTTTGGTCGTTAAAATCGCGTCATGCTGGCATGACCACAGGACATCTCCAGGGCATGAACCCAAGCCTGCCGTCATACCTATCCCTGAGGACAAAGCACGAGCCTTCAGGGAGGGATCGGGGTGGACTGGAAGGTTTTCCTTTCGACGTTTGCATTAATTTTTTTTGCCGAGTTGGGTGATAAGACGCAACTCAGCGTCATGACCTTGTCGGCTCAGAGCAACTCAGGCATGTCGGTATTCTTGGGGGCAGCCATTGCGTTGGCGTTAAGCGCATTTTTGGCGGTGATATTTGGTGAGGCTGTAACCCGGGTTGTGCCTACTCAGTATATCCATTTGGGCGCCGGCATTATGTTTGTTGGCATGGGTATTTTCCTAATTTTAGGAAAGCTTTAACACGGAGCTCACAGATGGTGCGCCTTGAAGAAGGCTCGGTGGTTATGTTATAATCGTTAAGTCGATGTGCGCCCGTGGTGAAGTGGATATCACGCAGGCCTCCGGAGCCTGAAGCAGGGGTTCGAGTCCCTTCGGGCGCACCACAAGTTTGAAACCTGCAATCTGCAACGGATTGCTGGTTTTTTGTTTCTTGCATTGGCTTTGCTACCCACAAAAATACCCACACGAGCGGAGATATATGGGTTCGCGCTAAATCCTTTCAGTCGCCTCGTCACATGCATACCGAGTGTCCGGGACAATCACGGGAATGGTTGGTGCGACAACCGTCTGTAGGGAGTGCGGGGTATCGACCATGGCGCATCCTTATGCGGTAGGTTTGGCGGAAGTGCGGTTGTAGGACTTATGAAAACGAGTGGGTTCCGCCAAATCTGCCACCAAGGTGCGACCTGAAGCAGGTGGCCAAAGACACCGACTTTCTGCGCGCGGCGGTGGCATGGTTCTTGGGGGCTTACCCAGCAGACCGGTGCCGGCTCTCCCCATGAACGGACCGAAGCGAATCAACAGCCGGATGCCCGCAAACACCAATGCCACGAAAAGCGACTGACGTTATTCGTTTTGCCGACCGGTCTTGGGTGGACCGTGGCAATGTAGGGGCCGTTCGAATTTCAACTCGAATCGCTGCCTGAGCCAGAAATTCCTTACGCAGAGTTCTTTTCCGCTGACGGTCGGATACTTACTCGGTTTACTGCACCTCGCTTAGCAGTTTCCTTTAGGGGTGCCTTGAGGTGAGTGGGTACGTATCATCATCTACCTCCACAATCCTTTCTACCTCTTGATTGATTAGTCCTCGTAGATGGTGGACGCCTTCTCCCGGGCTGTCATAAGCCTGCGTAGCGTATGGGTTGATATAACCCGTACCAACCGCCTAAGCGTTATCTGCCGCCTTTGTTTGCGCCCTACGACGGTGAAACGGGGCTGACCCAACGAATAGCCGCCGTGGAAGTGGGTCCGCACGGGGGGGACTGCGGTCGGTGCTGGTCCTGCCTCTATCTGGTCCTTTCAAATGACCGTACAATAGAGGACAAGGAGGTGCGACGTGTCCTTGTCGCCAATGTCCAGTCTAAAAGATTTGATCGATAGCGCTGGCAGACGTGTGGTAATTCCCGTTTGTGAACCGGCTATGTATCATGGGCCTTTTGCTGACGTCGACTTTCTTTCGGGAAAGTTGGATGATGAACGCCAACCGAATACTCTTTGGGTTTACAGCCAATGGACCGACCGCGGAGGAGCACTCATCGACTCCTGGATTTTGGCTCTTTCTAAAGAGAAGGCGGCGGGACTAGTGGTGGTGGATGAACGCCTCCCTGACGCAAGCCGTTTATTGGCGGAACGGCTTTTATTTCCGGTTTTTCTTGTGCAGGGGCAGCACTTGGGGTTATTTCTTCGGCGTGCCTTCCGTTTGTTGGCCAGTAGCGAAGTGGAAGGCATGAAGCGAGAACTCTCGCTCATTGATGCCACGCTCGACAGTTGGGGTGAGAATCTGACATTGGAGGGCTTCCAACACCAACTCCATTCCCATGGCGTTCAGATTAAACCCGCTCGCGAGACGACAGAATCCGGCACACGTATCGTGGACTGGGGACGGGGGAGTGGCGAGCGGTTTTACATTCACGCACCCGTCGCATCTCCTCGGCTCATAAGACTCATGGAACTCACCATCGCGGTGTTTTTAGATCGGGACGCGGCTGAGATTGAGTCGGTGTTACGCCATCGCTCGGAATTCCTGCTTGAGCTCTTGGTGGATCCTCGGGTCCCCACCGGTTCGGTCATGCGGGCTGCGTCCCGTTTTAACCTCGACCTGGGTCGGGTGCACACGGCGCTCATCTGGGATATGGATAAGTTTTCGGAGTATAGTCGGGCAGCGGGAAGTGAGCAGCGCATTCTTCGGACAAAAGGCGCGGTCTTGGAGGCGTTGGAACGTGAAGCGCGGCAAACCTTTGGACATGGTATGGTGCTCCCTCATTCCGACGAATTTGTGCTGATCGTGGAAAGTCAAGAACGACTCCTGCCCGACCAGGCGTTGAGGGGCGCGGAGGCTATCGCCCGGAGTCTCACCCCAACGTTGAAGAAATGGGGAGTTTCCGGCGTTACGTGTGGTATTGGGTTTCCCTACGATGGGCCGGATGGACTTCGGAAAAGCTTCGAAGAAGCGCATGAAGCGCTCACTGTTGGACGCGCGCGCTACGGGTTTGGGACGATTGCTCACTTCAAAGATTTGGGACTCGACCGGTTCCTCTATGGTTGGCTGGAATCTCCCCGTTCACGTGAGTTAGCCGAAGGCCTGTTGGCCCCGGTGTTGGCCGAGCCGAACGGCGGAGAACTCATCGAAACCTTACGAACTTATTTAGATTGCATGGGGCGACGATCCCAGGCTGCGCAGATGCTTCACATCCACCGAAATACGCTGACCTATCGCATTCAGCGCCTTGAACAGCTTCTGAAGCTCAACCTCGATGATGCGGCGGCTCAATTGGTCCTGCAGCTGGCCTTGAAAGCCCGCCCTGAATTGCACTAAAAGTTCTCTCAAACCTTGTGCAGGTTGCCGCATGGATTTGTCGGAATCGCGTGGAAGTATAGGGGGGTGAAGAAAGGAGGCGTAAAGGCTATGCAGTCAGCAGAAGATTACCCATTATCTCGTGTGCCCAAAGACGCTCGCTATGGCTGGTTCTCCGTGGCCGTGCAACGTTTCGGGCAATTGTCGGCACTGTCTCAGTTTCTTTTGGGAGCAACGTTGGGGTTCGGCATGTCCTTTTGGTCGGCCTTTTGGGCGTTGACCTTGGGTGCTGTGGTGCTTGAAGTGGTGTCGATTATCATTGGCATTGCCGGTCAACGGGAGGGCATGTCCACGTCACTCTTGGCCCGTTGGGCGGGTTTTGGCCGCTATGGTTCCGCCATCATCGGGCTTGTGGTCGCGATTAGCTTGGTGGGCTGGTTTGGTATCCAAAATGCCGTCTTTGCCGCGGGGTTGCAACAATTGATTGGTGGGCCGCCGTTATGGCTCTGGTCCATTTTGGCCGGGGTCGCCGTGATTGCCATCGTGACTTATGGATTCTTATCAATGGGCTGGACAGCTTATGTAGCTGTGCCTTTGTTTCTGATTCTGTCCGGGTGGGCCATTGTGGTCGGATTAAGCCATCATTCCTTCAACCACCTGGTTGCCATGGCACCACCGGGCCCCCATCTTTCACTGGGGGCAGGGACCACATTGGTGGCAGGCGGATTCATCGTCGGCGCCGTGATCACGTCCGACATGACCCGGTTTAACCGGCGGGCCGGCGACGTGGTCAAGCAAACCGTGCTGGGGATTACGTTGGGCGAATATGCCATCGGGTTAGTGGGTGTCCTATTGGCCCACGCGGTGAAGAGTTCCAATGTCGTGGCCATTGTGTATTCAACCTCCGGCTTCATTGGCACCGTGATTTTAATTATGGCCACCTTGAAGATCAATGACTGGAACCTTTATTCATCGACCCTCGGTATCGTGAATGCTATCGATACCTTGTTCGGCAAGAAGGTCTCTCGCATGCGTACCACCTGGGTCATCGGCGGCATCGGCACCATTCTGGCCGCGGGTGGGATTCTTCAACACTTCGAAGGATTCCTCACGATTTTAGGTGTGGCAATTCCCCCGATTGCCGGTATTATGCTGACCGACTATTGGCTCCTGAAACGCTCTCGTGAGGAACTTGACCGGAGCCGTGCGGCGGATCGGGTCCCAGATCACATGGAGACCATCAACTGGCCCATGGTGGTCTCATGGGTGGGTTCGTTTCTGATTGGGTACTTCGTCCATTGGGGAATCCAGTCGATCAATGCATTAGTGGCCGCGATTGTGCTGTATTGGGTTCTGTCACAATTGAGCCAGAGAACCGTTTCCGTAGGGAAGACATCGGAGGAGAGTGCATGAGGGAAATTGGGCTCAAAGAACTCAAGGATTTGGCGATTGGCGCCACCTTGCTGGGCACGGGTGGTGGCGGGGACCCGTATATCGGACGACTGATGGCTGAGGCGGCCATCAGTCGTTACGGCCCTATCCATTTGGTCGATGTGGACGAGTTACCGGACGAGGGTTTGGTGGTCCCCGCCGCCATGATGGGGGCGCCCACTGTAATGGTGGAAAAAATCCCGAACGGGAAAGAAGTGGAGACGGCCGTCTCGCAGTTGGAACGCATTCTTGGAAAACAAGCCGTGGCCATCATGACCATTGAGGCGGGCGGCATTAACTCCATGATTCCCTTAGCCGTGGCGGCCCAACTTCATCTTCCGGTCATTGACGGCGATAGTATGGGCCGGGCGTTTCCCGAGTTGCAGATGACCTCGTTTCATGTTCGGGGACTCAAGGCGACGCCCATGGTGTTGGTGGATGAGAAGGGCAACAACTTGGTGATTGACGCCATTGATAATCCGTGGACGGAGCGTTTGGCTCGAACAGCCACGGTGGCAATGGGTGGGGCCTCCATTATCGCTCTCTATCCCATGACAGGCCGGGAAGCCAAAGACACCATGGTGCGGGGCACCATGTCGAAGGCCATGGATCTCGGACGGCTACTGGGTCATTCACGCCTCGACCGCGACGAGAAACTACAACGGCTTAAAACACAGCACCAGGCGATTGAACTGTTTTCTGGAAAGGTGGTCGACGTCGAACGGCGGAGCGGGGATGGATTTGCACGCGGCACGCTGTCCTGCGTGGGATTAGATGCGTTCGGGGAGAGCGTACTACGGATTGAGTTTCAAAACGAGAATCTCATTGCCGTCCGGGATGGCCGGGTGGTCGCGACCGTTCCCGATCTCATATGTGTGGTGGACCGGGAGACTCTTCTACCCATTACGACCGAAGGGTTAACTTATGGCCAGCGCGTGACGGTGGTGGGGCTTCCTTCGGATCCCGTTTGGTTTACAGAAAAGGGGATGCAAACGGTGGGTCCCCAATATTTCGGCTACCAGGTAGAGCATGTCTCCTTGGCGGAAGGCCCGATAACGACAGCAGAGACGAACGGAGGATGGGCATGAAATATCGACTCGGTGTGGATGTGGGTGGCACCAATACGGATGCGGTCATTTTAACGGCGGATGATCGGGTCGTGGCGAAAACCAAGACACCCGTGACGGCGGATGTGGCGAGTTCCATTCGCCACGCGGCAAAAACGGTATTAGAGCAGTCTCGGTTGACGCCCTCTGAAATCTCCCATGCCATGTTAGGTACGACCCAGGTGACCAATGCCATTATCGAACGTCAGCGCTTGAACAAAGTGGGGTTGGTGCGAATTGGGGCGCCGGCTACCTTAGCCGTCCCGCCCTTGACCGGTTGGCCGGCGGATTTGAAGGCGGTGGTCGAGCATGCGAGTGTCATGGTCCGTGGGGGTCACGAATTTGACGGGCGCACCATGGGACCGTTGGATCTCGATGCCATTCGGCGGTTTCTGGATGAACATGCCCACAACATTACGGCGGTGTCAGTCACGGCCGTATTTGCCCCAGTAAACGCAGACCACGAGCTTCGTGTACGGGATTTAATCATGGAAGAATATCCGCACCTGGCGGTCTCGCTGTCTCACGAAATCGGATCGGTAGGACTCTTGGAGCGGGAGAATGCGACGGTCCTTAACGCGGCCGTGACCTGGGTAGCGGCCATGGCGGCCACAGCCTTTGAAAATGCCCTCCGGGATCTCGGAATTGAGGCTGCCCTATACTTTGCCCAAAACGATGGCACGTTGATGGCCATGGACTACGCGTTACGTTATCCCATCTTGACGGTGGCGTGTGGGCCGACAAATTCCATGCGCGGTGCGGCCCATCTCACCCGATTGAACGATGCGGTCATTATTGACGTCGGGGGTACTTCCTCTGACATTGGCATGATTCGAGGGGGATTCCCGCGGCAATCATCGCTGGCCGTTGAGGTGGGCGGCGTTCGCACGAACTTCCGCATGCCCGATCTCATCGCTCTCGGATTGGGTGGAGGCTCACGCGTGCGGATGGCGGATGGGCGTGTCACGGTGGGCCCGGACAGCGTGGGATATCGAATTGTCGAGGATGCCCAGGTGTTTGGGGGAGATGTGCTGACCTTTACCGATGTGGCCGTCGCGTTGGAGAAGGCCAATATCGGGACCCGTCGTCCCGTGGTGTCCGGCGAGCTAAGCCGCGCCGCGTATGCGGAGGCTATCCGGATGGTTGAGGAGGGAATCGATCGGATTAAGACCAGTTCGGAGCCTGTCCCTCTCATCGCCGTGGGCGGAGGAAGCGCCCTTCTTCCCGACCACTTAGCCGGCGTATCCGAGGTTATCCGTCCCGATCATTACGACGTGGCCAACGCCATTGGTGCCGCCATTGCCCAAGTATCAGGGCGTGTCGACCGGATTTACGCGATGAGCGGGCGGACACGGGAGGACGTGATGGAGGAGGCCGTGTCAACGGCTAAGGCAGAGGCTGTGCGTGCCGGGGCCAATGTTGCGACACTGGACATCGTAGAGATCGAGGAAATCCCTCTCGCATATCTTCCGTCTAATGCATCCCGAGTGCGGGTCACCGTAGCCGGAATTCTGGCGGGTGAATCGGCATGAGTTGGAAACTGGGGATTGACGACTTGGACGCCTTAGCCATCGGGGCCGCCATTTTAGGAACCGGGGGCGGGGGCGATCCCTACATTGGGCGGATTATGGCGGAGGCGGCTATGGCTCAACGTGGCCCCCTTACCGTCTACACGGTCGACGAACTCCCCGACAATCAGTGGGTCATCCCTATCGCTGGGATGGGCGCCCCCACCGTGTTGTTTGAAAAGCCACCACGGGGAACGGAACCCATGGAGGCCTTCCTACGCCTCGCGGAGCACATCGGTGTCCCAGATGCCTGGCCTTGTCCTATTGAAGCGGGAGGCATCAATAGTATGGTGCCCTTGCAGGTGGCAGCCCAACTAGGCCGCCCCGTGGTCGATGCGGATGGGATGGGTCGCGCATTTCCGGAGCTTTACATGCAGACCTATCACATCTTCGGAATTTCCGGGTCCCCCGCTTGTATGGTGAGCGAGTTTGGCGATGCGGTCATTTTGGACCGGATCCACGACAACCATCAGCTCGAGTGGCTGGCCCGGGGTCTTACCATCCGGCTTGGAGGCCATAGCTTTCTCGCTCAATTTCCTATGCAAGGTCGGGACGTTAAGCGCGCCGCGGTGCGCGGCACGTTAAGCCTTGGGCTTCGCATTGGTCGGGCGGTGATTGAGGCGCAAAAGCAGCATATCGATCCATTGAGCGCCCTCTGTGAGGCTGCTAACTATGCCGGATATGGCCCGGCCTTTATTGCCTTTCGCGGAAAAATTACCGAGGTTCGCCGGCGGACGGAGGCCGGATTTGCTAAAGGCCAGGTTACCATCGAGGGCCTCGATGGTGATCGCGGATCGACGCTGGGGATTGAATTTCAGAATGAGAATTTAGTGGTTCGACGGGGTGAACAATCGATAGCGATGGTTCCCGATTTGGTGACGGTGCTAGACGCGCAGACGGGACTCGCCATCACCACCGAGCGGCTGCGTTATGGGCAACGTGTGGCCGTGGTGGTCATACCCGCGCCACCGATTATGAAGAGTCCCGAAGCCCTGGAGGTATGGGGACCTCGCGGGTTTGGCTACCCGTTCGACTATGTTGAACCGGCGCTTCGGGTTGCAGCCGAGAAAGGGGAGTAAGAAGGATGGCCTCGTTTCACATTCCGCGGGATCGAGTGAACTGAGTTGGAACGCCGACCATGAACCGGCCGTTCGCGTGCAGTCGGGTGACGTGGTGACGTTGGAAGTGGCCAATGCCTCGGGTGGGCAACTCAGTCGGGAGTCCAGTGTCGACGATGTGGCACGCTCAGACTTTGACCGCGTGAATCCCGTGACTGGGCCCATTTATGTCCAGAGGGCGGAGCCGGGCGACGCATTACGCGTCGACATCATGGCTATTGACCTAGATTCCTGGGGGTGGACGGCAAACATCCCAGGCTTCGGCCTGTTAGCCGACCAATTCCGGAGCCCCATCTGCGCATTTCCCAAGTGACGGACCGTTATGCGGAAATATTACCCGGGATCCGTATCCCGACGGCTCCCTTCATCGGGACCATCGGGCTTGCCCTGGATTTACCGGACGATCATCCGTTGGTCCCGCCTAGCGCGCAAGGCGGCAACATGGATTTACGCCACTAGTATACTAATTCTGGAACCTCACGGTTCTGAGACCTCATCTCTCAGCGGCTGTCGGGGTACCACGCATTTA
>NZ_JABBVZ010000094.1 GCF_012933365.1 Sulfobacillus harzensis
GTTTTTATTTCGCCATCCGGGTCGCGAAGTCCTTTTTGCGCCGGATGTTCGGGACTATTCACACAAGCTGCTAGCCCCAATCCCACTCGGCTCGGCGATGTTCGTACCAAACCGGCTCAGAATGGTCGTGGACATCAAACCAGGCACCCGTTTCCTGAACCCAATCCGCCATCGGCGTCGGTGCGATGTGGGACCGCCGAAACAGCCGGTGGACGTCAAAAGGCACGGGATACGGCAGCGGGATGCGGTAGACGCCTCCGGCCCATCGATCGAGCGTTGCGCGAGGGGCATAGCGTATGGAGATGGTCTTTTTTTGGACGGCCGCCATCATGCGAAGATACTCTTCATAGGTCCATAGTTCGGGCTGCCCTGCGTTAAAGCTCGCATACGGCTCATTTTGGGGACTCTCCAACAAGGCACAAAGGGCGCGGGCGAGATCTTTTGAAAAGGCGAGTTGACAAGGTCCGGCCTTTTCTCGGGCATCATCCGGAAGCCAGATGGGACCCCCGTCGCGGACCCGGCGCCAAAACCACGCAAATCGGCCATCGTCAGTATTGGGCCCCACGATTTGCAGCAAGGGTCGGAGAACGGTGATGGGCATGCCATAACCAAGCGCCTCCTGGTTAAGAAAGGCTTCCAGTCGCTGCTTTCCCCGCACGTAGGCGAGATGTGAGCCGGGTTTGGCCCATCTCCAGGAATCGTCATCCCATGCCGCCCAATCCTCGCTGAGTGGTGTCGCCGGGCCCTTCCAACACGACTCGAGGCCCACATAGACGAACGCGGTACTTATCACAAGATACCGGCCGATACGGCGCTGAAGCGAATCCAGCAACAATCGGGCATCGTCGACATCGTAGGCCACGGTATCAATTACCGCATCAATATCCCCCGGTATGGAGACCTGCCGTCGGTCGCCGACGAGATGCCGGACTTGACCTGAAGGCAGCGGCCGGTTGCCGCGGGTGACAACCGTCACCTCGTGTCCCGCTTGCACCAAGAGCGGCAGAAGATAGTAGCCAATGAGATGAGACCCGCCCACCACCAAGACGCGCATGTCGCCTCACATGCCTCTAAGAGAAGATGGCGCTAAGTCTAAGGCTCCAGAGCCCTAAAAAACAGTCTCCTTTTTCCGAGCCGCTTTTGATACGATAGAATTGGGGCAAGGTATTGTCCGTTACGCCTCAGGATGCGGCGTGGAATTCTGGACAAAGAAGCACAGCACCAGCGACAACAGGGCAAATCCCGCCGCCGTCATGAACGCCAAATCCATCCCATGGATGCTGGCCAACTGGGCCACAACAGCCGGGTTCTGACGATGTGCCAGCACCGCTTGCCCGTGCCCTCCTACCCATGCTTTAGCCCCGTCCGTCATAATGGTGACCAAAAGTGCCGTGCCGACGGCGCCAGCGACTTGCTGCAAGGTGTTGGACACCGCCGTACCGTGGGGATAGAGCTCAGGAGGCAGCCAATTCAATCCCGATGTCATGACCGGCATCATGATAAGCGACATGCCCAGCATGAGAAAAACAAACGCAATCATGAGGGTGACGTAGCCAGTGGATGTGCTAAGACTCGTAAAGTCAAACAAGGTTCCAGCGAGGAATAGCGAGCCGACGATGCCCAGCCAGCGTCCCCCCACCTTGTCAAAAATGCGGCCCGAAATCGGCGACATAATGCCCATGGCGACTGCCCCCGGCATCACCAAAAGGCCGGATGCCAAGGGACTGAATCCGCGGGCATTTTGAAGATAGAGCGGAAGCAGCAACATGGCGGAAAACATACTCATAAAGACCAAAACCGTAACGACCGTCGCCAACGTGAACTGGCGAACGCGAAACACGCGAAACTCCAGCATGGGCATCTTTAGGAAGAACTGACGGCGGACAAAAATCCCCAGGGATGCCAGTGCCACCAGCAATGACACCCACACCAGGGGCGCGTGCCAACCGATGCTGCCCGCCTCGCTGAATCCAAACAACAACCCCCCAAATCCCAACGTCGACAAAAGAATGGAGGCGGCATCAATGTCGGGGTTGGTGTTCGGCAGTACGTTGGCCAACGACGTGTAGGCAAAGAGCACGTCGAGCAGGGCGATGGGCAGCACAATGAAAAAGAGCAGATGCCAAGAGTGATGGGTGACCAGCCATCCGGACAAAGTAGGCCCGATGGCCGGTGCAAAGGTAATTACCAGTCCTACCAGGCCCATGGCCGAACCGCGCTGCTCAAGCGGATAGATAGTCAAAATCACATTCATGAGGAGCGGGAGCACAATGGCGGCGCCCGCGGCCTGCATTACCCGCGCGGACAACAACAGGCCGAAGTCCGGGGCCAGTCCAGCAACCAAGCTTCCCATGGCAAAGAGCCCCATCCCCGTCATGAACAACCGGCGAAGAGAAAACTTTTGAACCAAAAAGGCGGTGACCGGAATCAGCACCCCATTGGTCAGCATATACACCGTTGTCAGCCACTGCACTGCGTTGGCGGTCACGTGGAAATCTTGCATAATCCGCGGCAATGCCACATTGAGCAGGGTCTCGTTAAGAATGGCGACAAACGTCCCGACCAGCATCACCGTCATGACGAGGCGACGATTGAGCGTTCGGGCGGTCGTGGCGGGTTTGGGATGTGTCAAAACCGATTCCCCTTGAAAAAGCGAGTCATTTCTTCATTCTACACCACCAATGTCGCGGCGAGTACCCTTCCGACAAAAGACAACCATGCCCTATTAAAGAAACAGGGACCGCCGCAAGGGGTCCCTGTTCTCCCGTGGTGAGGCGTTATTTCTTGGTGGCTTCTCTGAGAGCGTCCACAACCTGCCAGGGCATTGTGACGACGCTGGCTCCAGCCGCCGTGAGCGCCTTCTCTTTTGATTCCAGGGTGCCCCGACCGCGCTCGATGATCGCTCCCGCATGACCCATCCGCTTTCCAGGAGGGGCAGCACGGCCGGCCAGGTAAGCCACGACCGGCTTGCCGAAGGTCTTCAGATATTCCGCCGCCTCTTCCTCGGCACTTCCCCCGATTTCCCCGACCATCACCACCGCCTGGGTGTCCGGGTCATCCTTGAAATGGCGGAGAACCGAGATGAATGTTTGACCCACAACGGGGTCGCCTCCCATACCGACGACGGTCGTCTGGCCAAATCCTCCTTGCGTGAGACTAAAGGCAATCTCGTAGCTCAAGGTGCCAGAGCGGGCCACGACGCCAATCGGGCCCGGTTGATAGATATGATTGGGCATGATCCCCATCTTGGTCTTTTCGCCAGGGGAGATAATGCCGAAGGTGTTGGGCCCGATAACCGTGACACCCAACTCGGCCGCCCGCGTCACAATGTCAATGGAGTCCTGAACGGGAATATGCTCAGGAATCATCACCAGCAAACGAATGCCGTTTTCCATCGCCTCAAAGGCTGCATCCTTGGCGAAGGGGGCTGGAACAAACACAATCGACGCATCCGCCCCCGTCTTCTCAACCGCCTGCTGGACGGTATCAAACACCGGCACGCCTTCGACCTGCTCACCAGACTTTCCGGGAGAAATACCGCCCACGACCTGCGACCCGTAGGCCAGCATCTGCTTGGTGTGAAACCGCCCTTGGTTGCCGGTAATGCCTTGAACAAGAATCTTTGAGTTCTTCGTCAACAATACTGCCATTATGACCGGCCCTCCCCTGCAAGCTGTACCGCGCGCTCGGCAGCTGGCGCCATGTCGGAGTATGCCGAAATGCCGGCCGCCTCCAAGAGCGCCACGCCTTCCCTTTCGTTGGTGCCGACAAGGCGTACCACCAACGGGACGGGGATGCCGGTGGTTTGCTTGACCTGAAGAATCGCCTTGGCAACATCATCACAGCGGGTAATGCCACCAAAGATATTGATGAAAATGACCTTGGGGTTCATCGAGACCAACACGTCTAATGCCTGTGCAGTGGGCTCCACCGAGGCGCCGCCGCCCGCGTCCAGGAAGTTGGCCGGCTTGCCGCCAAAATACTGGATGGCGTCCACCGTGGCCATGGCCATTCCAGCCCCGTTGGCCATAATCGCAATGTCGCCATCCAGTTCCACATAGGCCAACCCAATTTCGTGCACTTTCTTTTCCAGGGCAGACCCTTCCTCGATGCGCTCTAAATTCTTGTGCCGGAACAGCGCCGAGTCATCAATGTTGAGCCGTGCGTCAGCCGCCATCAGGTGACCGTTAACCACGACCAACGGATTAATCTCCACGAGCTCGGCATCCCGTTCGCGATAGATTTGGTAGAGTTTCACAACCAGATCTGCGAACTCTTTGGCCAATGTGCCCTTCAATCCTAACCGCTCGGCCATCTGCCGTCCGAAATAGGGGAGCACCCCGACCCGCGGGTTGACCCATTGGCGCACAATCTCGGAATCCGCCACATCCTCAATTTCCACGCCACCAGACAAGGAGGCCATCACCAACGGCACCTTCTTGTTGCGGTCGGTGGTCACCGATATGTAAAACTCGCGCTCGATCTCCAGCTTGCCTTCGGCATACAGCCGCTCGACCGTGTAACCCTTCAAATCCATTCCCAGCATGGCCTCTGCGGTTTCGCGAGCCTTTTCCGGGGTCTCGGCGAAACGAATGCCGCCCGCCTTTCCTCGGCCTCCGACCAGCACCTGGGCCTTTAACGCGGCCGGTCCGATAGCGGAAACGGCCTCAGCCGCCTCTTCCGGGGTGTTGACTAACCGACCGGGAGGAATGGGGATGCCATGTTCAGCCAGCGCTTGCTTGGCCAGATATTCGTATTGCTTCACCTAATCGTCCCCCTCCAGAATCTTCTCTTCAGTGCCAATCACTTCATCCACTAACATGCGGCAATGGCCGCTCACCCACTCCGGCGAGACATCCACCGTCGCGACGCCGCTCTCTTGAGCAGCCCGAGCCACGGCGGCCGCCACCGTCGGTGCCACTCGGCGATCCATGGGGTTGGGGATGATGTAGTCATCTTTTAAGTCGCGATCGGAAATGAGGTGGGCGAGCGCCTCGGCTGCAGCCACGCGCATGGCCGCATTGATATCCGTCGCGCCCACATCCAACGCGCCGCGAAAGATACCGGGAAAGCCCAAGACGTTGTTGATCTGATTGGGGAAGTCCGAGCGGCCCGTCCCGACCACCCGCGCGCCACTTTCCAGCGCATGCACCGGCCAAATTTCCGGAACCGGGTTGGCCAGCGCGAAGACGATGCAATCCGGGTTCATTCCCTTCATCATCTCCATCGTGAGCGCCCCGGCAACCGATACGCCGATGAACACGTCGGCCCCTTTGAGCGCCTCGCCAAGCCCACCCTGCCGCTTCTCGCGATTGGTGACGCGGCTGATTTCCGCCTTGTAGGGGTTCATGCCCTTCTCCCGGCCTTCATAAACGAGGCCTTCCCGGTCCACCAAGGAAATGTCCTGGGCTCCCAACTCGAACAACAATTTGGCGGTGGCAATGGCCGCCGCACCGGCGCCATTAAAGACAATGCGTACCTCATTGATACGCTTTTGGGTGTAGCGGAGCGCGTTGATCAAGGCCGCTCCCACCACCACCGCGGTGCCATGCTGATCGTCGTTGAACACCGGGATGCTGAGCTCTTCCTTCAGACGCGCCTCAATCTCAAAGGCCCGCGGGGCGGAGACGTCCTCCAAATTGACGCCCCCAAATGAGGGCTCTAGGAGACGCACAACCTCCACAATCTTCTCCGGATCCTTGGTGTCGAGGCAGAGCGGAAACGCATCCACGCCGCTAAACATCTTAAAGAGGATCGACTTCCCCTCCATCACCGGCAACCCGGCCTCGGGTCCAATATCACCGAGCCCGAGCACGGCGGTGCCGTCCGTGACGATGGCCACGGTATTGGCTCGATTGGTGTAGCGGTTGACCAAGCTGCGGTCGCGATGAATTTCACGGCAGGGCTCCGCCACACCGGGGGTATAGGCCAACGACAAATCGTCTTGGTTGCGTACCGGAACCTTGGAGACAATTTGAATCTTGCCGCGATGCTCCTCGTGGTACTTTAACGCTCGCTCCCGGCTCTCCATGATTCTCCCCCTAGTTCTTCGTTGGTGGAAAGGTCAACAACGACAGCGGCTCACGTACGGAGCTGACCGACTTCTTGAAGGCTTCCGTTTCCTCGGGCGTGAAGTCCACTTCTAGAACCTTCTCCACGCCGTTTCCGCCAACAATGGCGGGAACGCCCACGTAAATGTCCCGCTCGCCGTACTCGCCATTCAGATAGCTGATGACGGGAATGATGCGCCGCTCATCCAAGAGCACGGCCTTCACCATGTCGGCCAACGACGAGGCCGGTGCATAAAACGCCGAGCCGGTCTTCAGCAACGAGACCACCTCACCACCGCCGGTGCGGGTGCGCTGCACAATCTTGTCGATGGTCTCCTTGGGCAAAAGCTTCTCAATGGGAATGCCTCCCGCGTACGAGTAGCGGACCAAGGGCACCATGTCGTCACCGTGGCCGCCCATCACAAACGCTGAGATATCCTTGGGGGATACGTTTAAGGCATCGGCTAAGAAGGTGCGGAAGCGGGCCGAGTCCAACACCCCCGCTTGGCCCATCACACGGTGATGGGGAAAGCCACTGGCCTTTTGCGCCACATAGGTCATGACGTCGGCCGGGTTGGTAAGCATCACGATGACCGAGTTAGGAGACACCCGGGTGGCTTTTTCCACCACGTCATAAACAATCTCGGTGTTGACCTTGAGCAGGTCGTTGCGGCTCATGCCCGCTTTGCGGGGCATGCCGGCCGTCACCACAATCACATCCGAGTCGGCCGTCGCGTCATAATCGTTGGACCCGACCACCTTCGCGGAAAAGCCTTCGATGGGTCCTGATTCCCACATGTCCAAGGCCTTGCCTTGGGGCGTGCCGGGCTGGATGTCTACCAGCACCACGTCTCCCAACTCTTTCAGCGCCAAGAGGTGCGCTGTGGTGGCACCCGTGGATCCGGCCCCCAACACCGTTATTTTGTGTCGACGAAACATGCTATCCACCCCTTTATGTTCAAATCACAGCGAATCAATGATAGCACTGGCGAATTCCGACGTCTTGACCTCGCGAGCGCCAGCCGTCTGACGAGCCAAATCATAGGTCACGATCTTCTGGGCAATGGTGCTCTCAAGACCTTGGCGAATACGGTCGGCCGCTTCCTGCCATCCAAGATGCTCAAGCATCATAATCGCCGACAAAATCAAGGAACTGGGATTCACCTTGTCCTGATTGGCATATTTGGGCGCCGTGCCGTGTGTCGCTTCAAACACGGCCACCTCGTCGGAGACGTTGGAACCTGGGGCCATCCCCACCCCGCCTACCTGCGCGGCCAGCGCATCGGACAGATAGTCGCCGTTCAAATTGGGGGCGGCGATGACATCAAATTCATCGGGACGCAGGAGCACCTGCTGGAACGTGATGTCCGCGATCCGATCTTTCAGCACGATTTTGCCCTCGGGCACACGCCCACCGTAGTCACGATACAGGGCGTCCTCGGTAATGACCTGATCCGGAAATTCCCGCCCCGCCAATTGATAGCCATAGTCCCGAAAAGCCCCTTCCGTGAACTTCATGATATTGCCCTTGTGCATCAACGTCACGGACCGGCGCTTGTGGTCAATGGCATACTGGATAGCCCGGCGGATGAGACGCTCAGACCCAAAGCGAGTAATCGGCTTGATGCCGATCCCAGCACTCGGGTCGATCGAGCGGTTGAAGGTCTGGTTGACGAAGGTGATAAGTTTTTGCGCTTCCGGCGAACCGCTAGCCCACTCAATGCCGGCGTAAACATCCTCGGTATTCTCCCGGAAAATAACCATGTCCACCTTTTCCGGCTCGCGCATAGGCGAGGGAACCCCCGCGATATAGCGCACCGGGCGGACACAGGCATAGAGATCCAGCTCTTGGCGGATGGTCACGTTGAGACTCCGGATACCTCCGCCCACGGGAGTGGTTAACGGTCCCTTAATCCCGACCTTGTAGGTTTTAAAATCATCCAAGGTCGCCTTGGGCAGCCATTCACCGGTCTGGTTGAACGCTTTTTCACCAGCCAGCACTTCCCGCCAGACAATTTTCTTTCGTCCACCGTAGCTCTTTTGGACCGCGGCATCCACGACCCGCTCTGTGGCGCGCCAAATGTCGGGTCCAATGCCGTCCCCCTCAATGTAGGGAATGATGGGGGTGTCGGGCACCTGGATCTTCCCGTTGTGATATGTAATCCGTTCCCCTGCATCCGCACTCATCATCGCATCAACCTTTCTTTCCCGACCCTTGGTCAGAGACTTGTTTCTGGGCAATGTTGGATAAGATGGCTGGAGGTGCCGCCGGAATGACCACCGCATGCTTCTTGGTGATGGTCATGGACAGCCCCTCTTGCTGCGACTCATCGTACAAGCCGCCGGCCAGCGTGAGGGCGCCGGCCAGCTGGTTGGCCTGTCCAATTGCTTTGATGGTGAACGGTGCGGCCGTCTGGGTGTCGTTGATGAGAATGTAGTTGGCCGCCGACCGAATTTCGGTCTCAGCAGTGATGCGCTGACCGTTGATGGAAATCGCTTCCGCTCCAGCTGCGCGAAGCTCGTTAACCATGAGCAACAGATCGATGTCGGTAATTTGATAGGCGGCCGGCGCATTGCCGTTTGCCCAGGTCACAACGACTCCCGGACCTTGGACGGGAACGGTACCGGCCAGAATCTCTTCCTGAGTGAGTTGGTGTTCCAGACGCTGGGCCGAGGCTTTCTGACTCAAACGCCGGTCGAGCTCCATATTGAGATGCGCGACTTGCTGGCTTAACTGGGTCCGTTTTTGATCGGCCTGTTTTAGGAGCGACAGCAACTGATTGGTGTTGCTGGCGGGTGGCACCACTTGTTGTAGCCGAAACTGCACCGCCACCATTAGCCCCAACAACAAAGCCGCCAATCCGACCGCGATTTGGCCAGATTGCACACGCATGCTCAACACCTCAGCGTCATTATAGCCTAGGCCCTCCGAGCCCACAACAAAGGCCTCTTAGGCTGGGGACGGGCTGTGGTCGGTCCGCAGGACTCGTTGAGGCGGCAACTCAAACAGTGTTCGGCCAAGACATCCGTCAAGGGTTCGGCGCACCGAGGGCAACGGGCCTGATACACTTCCAAGAGGAGACCGCAGGCTGGACAACGCCAACTATGGTCACGCACAGAACTCACCTCCTATTGCCTGATCTATGCATGTGCGCTTAGACGGGTCCCAGTCGCGCCGTCAATCCGCCCACCAAGAGGGCGAGCGCAATTGATCCCAGCCAGATGAGGCTCCCTGACCGCCAGCCGCGTTCTTTTAAGATGACCAGTGTAGAAGCAATACAGGGCACAAAGAGCGTCAGCGTCACGGCACCAGTCAAAATCTGATGGGGCGTCAATCCAGCGGCGTAGAGCCCAGCCGCGCCGAAATCGCGGCGAATAAAACCGAGGACAAATGCTGGCACCGCCGATCCGGGAATGCCGAGCCACTCTTGCATGAACGGGGTGAGATGCGACACCAGCCACGGCAATAGCCCCACAATTTGGCTCAGCTCGACAATCCCCGAGCCGATGAGAAAGAGGGGACCCGCTTCGCGGAGAAATCCAGCCACCTTAACGCGCGTCTTTTCCAACATATTGATTACTGAGGGCATCCGGAGCGGGGGCAAGTCAAGAAGAAGCGGGGTGGGCTTGCCCGGTAAGGTGCGGTCTAACAAAGTACCCACGAGAACAAAGAGCCCGGTAATAACCAACGCATAGGTTACAGCAAATTGCCATCCAACGCCCGCCAAAAGCCCCGTAATCACCCCCATTTGGGCCGAGCAGGGAATCGTCCAAGCCAAAAGAATCGTGGCGATGGTTCGCTCCCGGTCGGAGGACAAAATCCGGGTGGTAACGGTCGCCATGGTCACGCAGCCAAATCCCAGCACCAACGGAATCACCGCTCGCCCGTTAAGCCCAAGACGTAAAAAGAAGCGATCCAGCATGGTGGCCAGCCGCGGCAGGTAGCCAGAGTCTTCAAGGGCCGCCAACAAGAGATAGAAGGCAACGATAAGCGGCAGCAGCAGCGCCACCAGATAGATAAGGCCCGCCGAAATTAATCCATATTGGCCCACCAACAGACGATAGACAATCGAACCGGGATGGAAGAGCACGCCAACCAGCTTCGCCAGAGCGGGAATGACAGTACTGGTCATGAGTCCTTCTAAAAAGGAAACCACCACATCAGCCACGACCACGCCAACCAGGTAATACACCAGCATCAACAGAACACTGATGGAGAGAAGGCTTCCCCATGGCGTCAACAACGCTTGTCCCAGCCAGCGACGAAGTCCCGACGCCTGCTGAGGTGCGGAAAAGACCGCTTCAGCCGTCCGATCGGCGCGCTGGCGGCGATCACTGTATAATGCCGACCGCGATCCGGCTGGCGGAGCCTGGCCCACCCGGCGCACCATGTCGGCATCCTGCTCGTGCCACAACAAACGATCGAGACGGCTCAGGCCATCTTGGACCGGATCCAGCTGCACGCCGCGCGACGACACGCGCCCTCCTTTTTCCACCAAGGCCCGCAGTACGGACAGGCCTTCACCGGTTAATCCGGAAACCGCCACGACCGGAACATCTAATGCCTCTTCCAGCGTGCCCGTGTCAACCGCTCCCTCTTGGCGGTGCAACTCATCAATCATGTTCACGGCCACCACAAGAGGTACCCCGGCATCAATTAAATGCCAGGTAAGAAACAAATCCCGGGGTAGGTGTGTGGAGTCCAACACCTGAACCACTAAATCCGCTTCACGGATGGCCTGCAAGGCCACGCGCTCCTCATCGTTGAAACGACTTAAGCCATAGATTCCCGGTGTGTCCACGAGACGGTCGGGCCCCATCCATCCTTCCAACATTTCCACGGTCGTGCCTGGAAAGTTGGACACCTCCGCATAACGCCCCGTCAGTTGGGTGAACACCATCGACTTGCCCACGTTGGGATTTCCTGCTAGAACAATGGTACGCCGTGCCATACGCATCCCCCTTAGGACATGCTATGACGGCAATCTGGCAAATATATCCATCGAGGAGTCGACATGATCGATATTCGCATCGGCAAGGCGCTCGCGATCCAAGATGTTAAAGCCCTTTGGGACAAAATTCCCTTTGCCCGCGGCCGCAACCCGGAAAGCATCCGTTTGGCCATTGAGGAGACCGATCTCTGCGTTCACGCCTGGGATGGTTCGCGTCTCATCGCCACCGCCCGGGTGCTGACTGACGGCGCCTATTACGCAACCCTCTGGGATGTGATTGTTGACCCGGAATACCAGGGGTGCGGCATCGGCCGGGCCGTGGTGCATCGCGCCGTGGAGCCCTTCATCGGGCGAAACTTCTCCTTTATCGCCCTTTTTTCCGCCGAAGGCAAAGGACCCTTTTATGAGCAACTAGGGTTCACTCATCACCCCCGCGGCATGATCCTCCAAGAGGATCGATTTCCAGAAAAAATTCCCCTTCCAAATGCGATTAAAGACTAGCCACTTAGGAGACGCGGTCCCATAATGAGGGAAGTTGTTTCGAAAGAAGTGAACTTCCATCATTCCCGCTCCGGGACGATTTCGCGACCTCCGCGCCAACATCAAGACATCTGTGCTGAATGGCGCCTACAGCACCATGGCTACCGGCATAGTCTCAACTTTTGTTCCGCTCTATCTTATTGATGCCTTGCATGCGAGTCACCAGCAGATAGCTCTTTTGAATTCCCTGCCGGCCTTGACCGGCCTGATCGCGTCATTGTTGGGGGCGCTCTGGATCCCGCGATTGACCCTCTTTCGGACATTTAGTGTTGCCACCATTTTTGCTACGCGCCTGACGTATCTCCTGTTGGCGCTGGTGCCGCTGGCGACTCCGTACGCCGCGGGATTGGTCGTCGACGCCAATGCCCTGGCCAATTTCCCGCAGACCTTAGGCAATTTAGGTTGGCAAGCCCTCATTGCCAAGCTCATTCCCTCCAGCATGCGGGAAAGCTTTTTTGGACGTCGCAACGTGCTCATCACCATTGTCGGACTGGCAGGCACCATCGTGACCGGAGCATTGCTGCAATTTTTCAATCCCCACGCCAAGCTGCCGTATCAGGCGGTATTCGTCGGCGCCTTTCTCCTCGGTGCCATCGAAGTCTGGTATCTCGCCCGCCATCGGGAGCCAGTGCGCTCGACCGACCGTCCCCGCCCCTTGGAGTGGTCCACATTTGGCGACCTGTGGCGCCACGTGCCGTATCGCCGTTATGTGCTGCTGGCCGCCTTTTTTAATTTTGGCTGGCAAATGAGTTGGCCGTTGTTTTCCATTTTTCAAATCTCGACGGCCCACGCCACCGGCCTTTGGGTGGGAGCGTTCACCATGGCCACGCAGGCGGCGGAAGTGCTGACCTTTGCCTGGTGGGGCATGAAGGCCCGCCTTCATGGGGGAATGAAAATGCTGGGGATTGCTGGTCTCGGCGTCTCTCTGGTGCCCATCCTCACGGTGTTGAGTCCCAACCTCTGGTACCTCACCGGGGTGAACTTCTTCAGCGGCATCTTTCTTTCGGGAGTCACCCTGCTTTTGTTCACGGAACTATTGCACGCCTCGCCGCCGTCCGATCGGTCCACGGCCATCGCCTTTTACAACGTGGTCCTCGGGGTTGTGGCCTTCGTCGCGCCGGAAGTAGGCATTGTCCTTCTTCGCTGGATTCACATGGAGGATGCCATGCTCATCTCCACCTTATGGAGAGCTGCGGGGTCGCTGTTTTTCCTGGCTCCGCTTATTGGAACGATCCGAAGCCGCATTGGCCAGTTTTCTGCGTCGGCCTAAAGGCGATGAGAGAAACCTGGCTCAGCAGCATCGCGCCCGAGCCATCATCCCCTCTTGTCACCCAACCAAATCTAATCGCCGAGACTCGGAACCAGAACAGCCCGACCGTCGATCCGGCCATGAGCGAGGTCATCGAAGGCGTCGTTCATCTCCTCAAACTTTACTGTACGTATCCGAGGTGCCCTGACAATCCCCCGGCGCGCTAATATGAGGACCTCGGCCAATTCAGACTGGCTCCCCCATGAGCTGGTTGTGTATTCCGCTTCGTTCAACACGCTTTCCGTAAGTGCCAGTGAGCCACCGGCCAATCCCACTAGCAGCTTGTGTGAATAGTCCCGAACATCCGGCGCAAAAAGGACTTCGCGACCCGGATGGCGAAATAAAAACTTA
>NZ_JABBVZ010000095.1 GCF_012933365.1 Sulfobacillus harzensis
TTCGCAGACGTGTTGGGCGACTTGATTATTGAGACGCCCACACCAGACGAATCCGAGCGGCATCCCTATAGCATTAAAAGCGGCAGATTGTACGCGCCGATAAGTTACTGACCGTTTTGTGGATGGACGTTGCTAAAGATGCCGAAGGGCATTGTCGGATAGACCCTTGTTCGCTTTCCTACTGATCTTTCACGAACCGCCCGCTACAATGAGACCGAGGGAGGCGGCCCATGAATCTCGTGCAACAACTCATGACGCTGGTTAGCCAGCAACTGGCCTGGCAGTTTGACACCTACACGTCTCTCGAGACGAAGGCCATTGGCCTCTTAGCATTCGACGGGGCCTTGGGCGCGTTTGTCGCCGTTTTGCATCCTATGCCCGCGTTTCTACGGGTCCCCTTTTTCGTTGCTTTAGTCGTTAGTGTAGGCGCATGCGTTGGTTCGCTTTGGATTCGGAAGGTGTATACTGGACCCAACGTTAGAGCATTCTATCAGTGGACGCGGGATTGGGCTGATGAGGCAGAAATTGGCTTAGCCTTAGTGGTTAATTTAGAGGCCGATGTCAACCGCAATCACGTCCCGTTGGCGAAAAAAGGCCTATACTGGATGGTAGCTGCCATTGCTATGGTTCTTGCCGTCATAGTTGTCGGTGTGGATTTCGCTTTCTTTTAAGGAGGTCGTTGCCCGTGGCCCAAAATTCACCTCAGGAACCGCAGTCGTCTCAAGCAATACCGACGCGTACGGCGTCTGGTAAGCGACCCTCTTTACCAGAACCGATGCCGGTTCAATATCACGAAACCATTGAAAAAAGCTGGCGGGGTCACTCGATTCCCAAAGTCCCTCGGTCCAGCGAGCGTCGTGACGATTAAATCGCAGACCGATTGTGCCCGCGTCGACGCATTGACCGATGAGACCGTTGATTATCGCGACATTCCCGCCACGGACATCGACTTTTGGCATGATGCCATGAAGCATACTCGTATTCAACCCACCCCATTGCGCAAAAACTAGCGAGATCTTTTTGTCGAGATTGTTGACCAGGCTCCGCCAGCTCTACTGGCGGCTTTTTGTGTTGCGTATATCGCGGAGAAAAGGAGTGTTTGCCGATGCCGCGACGCCGCCCGTCCGCCTGGGCCCGTGTCGACGAGGGCCACGCGGTACGCTTTGAAGCATGGATTCAAACCCAGGCTGTGGCCCAAGACGGCAAAACCTCACAGGAACTCGCCGATGAGCTGATTGGTATGTTGCTGCAATTCCAGCAGGAGCATCCGGGCGTGTCTTTGGCCGTTGCCCGGCGACCAGGCTGGTGGTGACATCGGTACGGCATGCTGCGAGTGCGGAGAGGCACCAGTGAATGATCTTACCCCTCAAGAAGAGGAAGCAGCCGCGGAGGCCTGGGGATACGCCGTGGTATCCGAGAAGGCGTGGTCGACAGAGACCCTCGACACACCTGCTTAAGGAGAGTGACGATGAGCAATCCCTATTCATTTTTACCGGAAGTGCGCCAAGCGATACGAATGGCGGACGATGCCGAGCGGGCGGCCGAACGCATGGGGGAGCTCTTAGCCCATGCGTTGTCGGCGTTAGCAGTGCATGACTTGGCGAAAGCACAGGAGTTGCGCGGCAAAGCCATCGCCGTTACCCGGGGCATCATGCCGAGTGTGGCCCGCAAGCTGGGCCAGATTTCACTGTCGCGCCCCAAATGACGGGTAAAACTCACTAATTACAGGAGGAATGTGGGTCATGCCAACGCTGCCATCCATTCCGTTTAGTTTCACCTCGAAAGCAGGCGAACACCTCGAATGGCATTCGACGGTATCGGTTGACCGGGCGGGGATGTTCCATTGTACCTTTCCCGAGGAGCTCGTCGAGGTGGCCCGGGTCGAACTACGGGCCTTCAGAAAATCCCCATTCGATCCGCTGACGATTGAACAGCCACGGACTCAATGGCAGGTCCAAGGACCGAACTTGGAGGAGTGTAAAGCGTTCTTGCGTCAGGTGGCGGAGGCGTACTTGCGCACCGAGACCACCACCGAGCGCATCATTATGTATCACATCGACCCGGCGGTGGCCTATTTCCGTCTGAAGGACGGTACCATTCGCCCGAATGCCGCACACCTATCCGATGAGAAATACCGGGCCGGCGCATGGCAGGGCAACGAAAAGCACAGCACGTTCGGAACGGATCATTATCGTCTGGGCCTCTTTGCTCGGGTTCTGGACCGCGTTACCGAGCAGCGGGGTGAGCACGTCGCCGTGCGCTATGTCCTTCCCAAGCTACCTGATGACTCGTGGGGAGCCCGGCTTAACAGTTGGACTCATCTCGCGGTTCCCGAGTTTCGTTCCTATGATCAGCCGTGGCCGCATGTGCCGTACACTGAACCGGCGGCCGAGTTCTTCTACCGGATGATCTTGCGGTTGTGCGAAATGACTGACCAGCTCACCACGTTCTTTACGGATCCCGTATCTGTCGCGGCGGCTTTGGACGGTGCTGACGCGCCTGCGTTGCCCGCTGCACTTTTTGGCCCGACACGAGATGCGGCTCAATATTAGCCGTGTCCTTCGTGGACTTGTACACTATGGGTAGGAGTCCAACGCGATCTGACTTCTTGAGGAGGACAATCGCCGTGTTTATCCGACCCAAAGATCGCCACAAGGTCGTGGTCTTTCCCCGGCAAGCCGTTTGGGCCGCGATCCTGATCGTGATGGGCACCACCTTGGACTTAGCTGGCCTTATGGTTTGGCTCCATCCCACGGTTCATCTCTTTTCGACTGAACCATGGATCGGCTGCGCCATCCTGGGATTCATGGGCCTCTGCTGGCTCGCGGCACTAGTCGCTCTGGCACTGGGCCGTCGGCGATGGTTGCGCTGGTTGATCCGCCCACGGCGGTAAGTGCGCAACCACTTCCTGGCGGCCAGGCTGCATGAAATTCGTGTGAATCAAAGGAGGGGTGTTGGATGACCTTTGAAGGCTATTGCTTCAAGTCCGAACGGTTTTCGTGGTTAATCATTCTCCTCATTATCGCGGGTTTTGTCGTCTTTTTGGGAGGGGTGTTCGGGCTTTCGCTGCTGGCACCCTTCCCGAGAGTCCAAGGCATCGCGATGGCGATCTGGGTTGCCCTGATGGCCGGTGCGCTCATGCTGCTCATGGGTCCTCGCCGTCAGCAATGGGGGCAAGGCTTCTTGTCCGATAACCACGTCATCTGGGAATCCGCCGAAACGATTCACGGGGAGGTGGTCCACCGATGGCATCCGTCCCGCGTGTTGATTCAGGGGCCTCGGTACTTTTGGCTGGTCCTGCTTGCAGTGATCGTTGTGATGGCCATGGCGGGCCACACCCCTACGGTGTTGACCCATAATCCAGCGGACGCAGCCGTTGTTATCGTGTTGGCCTTGCAATCCTGGATTACCCCCGTCTATCGTGAAACGTTGTCGATTCAGACCACGGCGGGGCAGCGACGGCGCATTTATGTCACGAAAATCACCAGTACCGATTCGGGCGTGTCGGCCTAGCGCCTGGGCTATCAGTGAGACAATCTCCCTGAGAAGGAGGGCCCCGGAATGCGCGGTCAACTCACCTTTGATGCACTCGATCCCGAGCGGTCGCAAGCCCTGTTCGATCCGTCCAAGCGATATCGCTATTGGCTGGCGCGCATGTGGGACCCGGACTTGCCGGTGGTCAACTTCATCATGCTGAATCCAAGCACAGCGGACCAGTACCAACTCGTTGAGCGAGACGTCCGAAAAGTTTTGCGAGCCACAAACGTTTGGTGAGCGGTGACAATCAATTTGGCATGCACATAGGGGGCTGCAAGCGTCCGCACCTGTACCCCGGCTTAAGACGGCCGCATACCGCTGCCCTTCAGCCGATAGCGACGCTGGCACCAAGACGCGGGCGGTTCGACCGTGGGTCTCTAGCGCTTGGTACAGCGCCGGCGCATCGCCTAATTCTTCCGCCATCACGGCCACAGGCCCTGACGCGCTCAGCAAGCGCACCAATGCACCTTGTGCTCCCGGGGAGAGGACCAAGCTTTGTCGCGGCGCGGCCCCTGAAAAATGTGCCGATGACGCCCGAACGTGCGGTAGCTGATACGTTGAATCGGCATGGGTTCTGGACGTTGATCCACAGCTTTTGCGAGAAGGGTGTGTCGTCCCATGCGAGGCACCGTAATCGGCCACTCCCGCAGACCTCTGGGCGTCGCGCGGCCGAGATGATAAGTGGGCGACAATTCACGACGACCCTGAATTCCTCGATCGCATTGCGGTGAACTATCTGCGCCACGTCTGTACTAACTACGAAGATCGGCTCGTTGAGCTGTATGGTACGATTGGCGCAACAGAGGCCCGGCCGTTGCTCAAGAGCCGTATTCTTTCGGCTATTGCCGCGACGTACCCTGAACTGGCCAAGGAATGCCGTCAACAAAGAGACCGACTGAACGCCCAGGAGACATGGTCATGAAACCGAAACCCCAGCTTTGTCCGCCAAGTAAAATCCGCATTGACCCTGCTTAGATGATGAGCGGCTGTTGATTGACACAGGCCGGACATGGTTCCATTGGTGACTCAAGACGCCGCTGCTTTTGCTTACTGGCAGAAGACCTTTCCCTTGGGACATTCCTGATTTGCATACGCCTGTCAAGCGGGGTATATTATAAGCAAGAACCGCCCCGGGTGAGGCCGGGACGGTGGGTGAGGGCTACCGGCGGCGCTTGCGCCGGATGTAGCGCCATATCAGATACAGGCTTAAGCCGCTCGACACGGAAACCGAGATCTGAATGTGCATCCCCACACCCCCTTTCTGGGAGGGGTCTTGTGGGACTACCCTCACCCCCATTATAGCCCGTCTCATTGCGAGGCGGGCTTTTGGTTGTCCTCCGCATTCGCTCTACTCATGCCGCCCCGGCGTCCCGCCGGAGAGGGGAGGCGGCATCTCACGAAGGAGGGATGCCTGGTGTCATCCATGATGACAGCGACGCCATGAGCTTTTGGGATTACGTCTATGGCGGCGAACTCGATCTGAGCGACCTCGAAGCGGAGTGCCTTCGTGTGGCACGCGAGACGTGGGACACCGTGGCCCTCGAGCGCCAAAGGGCCATCGACCATGCGCGGGATCGGCAGCACAATCTTGCGGAACTGGTTGAGAAAGCCAAAACCGCCTTGCCGTTCGTGGAGGACGACCCCGCGCTGGCGGCCTTGCTCACCCAGTTGGTGAAGCAGATAGAAGCGGCTTAGCACCGGCGCCTTCGGGCGCCGGTCTTTCTATTAGCGAAGGAGGTCTTAACCCTTGGACGAAAAGATCATTCACCGCGTCTATTTGACACGAGGCCACGCGGGTCAGGCGGATTCGTTGAGCGTCACAGAGCTCTGGCAGGAGAATCATGAGGCACCGGAGGTCTTTCGCGGCATCCTCACTCGCCTGGTCAACGATCACATCTACGACGACTCCGATGATCCGGATACCTACTGCTTCTACACCACATCCGACAGTGCCAAGATCAAGGAGGAGGTTGAAGCCTGGTATGCCCAACCGGACATCGAGCACAACGCAGAGACGGATAGCTGGCTTCCTATGATAGACGATCAATCCATGCAATCGTCTTTGACGCAACTCCTTGAGGCTCTCGTCACACAGGAGGAACGGGCGGGCGATGAAGCGATTGGGTCTCTTGGGCCCGAACTCCAAGACGCTATCCGCGAAGGTCCGGAGTCGTTTGGGATGCAGGTGTTGATGCCCTGGGCCCAACTCGTCGGGGCGAGCGTCCGATCCGCCTATCCAGGCATCGACGGGGATAAGCGCCGCCGTCTCGTTTTTCTGTATCAGCACGCAGACTTTGTGGAGGGACACCTGGAACACCTCTTTGAGCGCTTCGAAGGACTGTTTGCCTGTGCAGATAAAACGCGCTGGGTGCTCCAATGCTATCAAGATTGGCTGGTAACGGGCGTCCAGGCATCATGGCCACCCGAAGACCGCAAGTATTGGCATCCCAAAACTGAGTCCTTGGAATTCTGGCTGGGGGTCTGTTCGCATCTCGAGCGCCTTTATTACGGCTATCCTGATGCGTTCCTTGTGGACCTCAGCGTGTTGGTAGAGGGCTGTGCCCCAATCGGTGGTCACTAATTGAAATTTAGGAAGGAGAAAATATGATGTTTCCCGTCCCGTTTCCGACTGTTGCCGTTCCTCGGATTCGCGCCATCGTCTTGCGACCAGGCCAGCCTCCGCATATGCAGGAACTTGTCGGGTTTACCGATCGGTCTTGGACCAATAAACCCGAGTCCATATGGGCGGATATTGAAGACCTCGTCGGGTCGCCTGAATGGTGGCAGCTTGCCGACGGGACCGTAATAATCGCCCATGATACAAGAAACCCGGATGGGTGGCCAGAAAATATCACATTGGCATTCGACCGAGATAATGAGCACCGAGTATGTCTGTATGGACCGGTGGTATTTGTCAGCAACAATGATCGCGGGGAGCTTTGTTCGCTGTCTCTAGACCAAATCGTTGAGGTGCTACGCTGGATTGATGAATCGGTTCGAATCCATGGCGGAGAAATTGCAGAAGGGAGTCGTCCCCTGTTAAGGTGATGTGTTTTAATTTGCGTAGAGTTTCAACGATAGGGGAGATAGTCATCCTACACATCGAGAGCCCAGAATGGGTATGTGATACATGCGGTGAACCTATTGCTTCCGTCTACTACGGTACTGTGCAGTGGCTGTCCGACGTAGATGCCAAGCCCGGTGAGCCGGAGGCCCACAGCCCCATCATTGTGCACCGTATCCGGTGTATCTACGACGAAAAAGCTCTGTACCGTAACCAACGCAGTTTGGCTATGGACCTTGACTTGACCTCTCTCGTTGGCACGGAGGGCTTGATGCGATGTCTAGACATGATTCACGAACGCCGATTCAAAGATGATGAGGAACTGTTGGAGATCATCAAACGCCTCTTCATTCCTGGGTATGAGCAGGTGCGTCACCATTTTGATGAAGCCATCGAAGCTGGAATTTTGGAGCCCAACACGTCACATGGGTATCCGCACATGAATCAAATCAAGGACATCCTGGCCTGGTTGCAATCGGAACACGGCTGAGTGCTTCCCGGGGTTACCAAGTCGTCTATGATGCAGGACATCTCCCCGCAGATCGCGAAACCTTAGTCATTATCAGCGGACGGCGGACAAGAGGAGCGTGGGTGTGTGGAAACGACAACGATGGCTTCCGTAGCAGCAGCCCCGATTCTGAAATGGGCTGGGGGGAAACGGCAACTGCTGCCACGCCTTCTTGCATCGCAACCCCCGTCGTGGAACCGATATCTGGAGCCCTTTGCCGGCGGGGCCGCGTTGTTCTTCGCGTTAAGCCGCCCCGAGGCGTATTTGAGTGATACCAACGGCGACCTCATTCGCTTGTATCAGGTAGTCCGGGATCGGGTGGAGGATCTCATTGGTCGGCTGACGGCGATCCAAACGGCGTACCGGGCGCTCTTGCCGGAGGATCAGGCCGCGTTCTTCTACGCACTGCGCGATCGCTACAATGCACGCCAAGCTGACGACCTGGAGCAGAGTGCCCTCTTTTTCGCCTTGGGACGTCTGGCGTTCAATGGATTATACCGAGTTTCGGCGACGGGCCGGTACAACACGCCCTTCGGCCGCTATAAAAATCCGGACATTGTGCGGGCCGAGACCTTACGAGCCGCGCATCAGGTGTTGCAGGACGCCACCATCGTCGAGGCCGATTACCGGGCGGCCGGCACGGCAGCCCAACGGTCGGACCTAATCTATGTCGACCCGCCATACGCTCCGGCTTCCAAAACAGCCAACTTCACCAGCTACACCGCGGATGGGTTTGGGTGGAAGGACCAAGTCGCCCTGGCGGAGTGGGTGCGGGAGATGGCAGGTCGCGGCGTGTACGTCATGGCGTCGAACGCCGACGTCCCCGAGATTCATCAGCTCTACCGCGGGCTCTGGATTCAGGTCGTGCCCGTCCGTCGGGCGATCAATTCCGACGCTTCCAAGCGGACCGGAGCTACGGAGGTCATCATCACCACCTATCCCGTGGAGGGAGCCGTCCGTGGCTAGCGTGCCCCCGAGCGCGGGACAGCGCGCCAATCAATCGGGCAACAAGCTCGAAGCGTTGGTATCGACCGTGCTGACCCAATCGGGGTATGTAGAAGTGCCGCGTGCGGCATTCCTGACGGCCTTGGAACTGAAGCGTTTTGCACGTCAGTGGCCCATTGGCCCAGGGATTTATGGGACGCCGATGAAGGTGGATTTTGCGGTGATGGGCATTCCGTCCTTGCCGAATGGGTCGATAATTGAGGTTAAATGGCAGTCAGTGTCAGGTTCTGTCGATGAGAAGTTGCCCTATCTCGCGTTGAACATCGACCAACGCTTCCCGTTCCCAACCATTGTTGTCATTGATGGTGGCGGCTGGAAGCGAGGGGCTATTGCCTGGCTTAAAGGCCGCGTGCCCTATGTTGGCAATCTGTTTGCCGTCTATTCCATGAGTGAATTCATTGACTGGAGCAATCAATCGCTTTGACATCCTCCCCACGGCGGCCCTGTCCTGAAGTGTTTTAGGGCCATCAAGTTGCCTGCGATAGCGCCGGTTTAATTGCGCCATACCGCATTCACTTCCGTTCCATTTCCCCCGGACTATCGTGCCATGCCTGACACCACCAACGCTGCATCGAAGCCGCGAGCACCTTTTTGGCCGGTATCTGCGTCAAGATGCCGGAATGAAAGTGGGGCTTGATTACCATGCGACTGACTATCGATGTAACCGATGAGCAACTTGAACACCTCAAGGCACTCCAGGAAGACTTCGCGTATCAGACAGCTCATGACCAGGCGGAGTATCCCAATATTTATGTGTTAGTGGATTTCAAGACGGTCGTAGTCGACCCCGATTACGAGAGCGACGCGGTGGTCCATTTCTGTGACCCGAAGGCGGACACCTATGATATCCCGTTGGAGGATCTGCCGACGCATCTCGAAGACTGCTACCCGGAGACGCTCGCGGCGTTTCGGGCCGAGCATCCCGACTTCGATTGGGACTCTGATGACGACGTGAACGAGTTGTTGGGCGCGTTCCCCCACATCTACAAAATCCATAACGCCTTGCGCAAGGTCGATGTGCAGACGTTCTTGACCCGCAAGTCCGCCGAGGCGCACTTAACGGCCAATCGCTACCACTACCATGAGAAGGCGTTCATCGACCGCCGGAAGGTCTGGCGCGACCCCGTCATGCAATCGCTCATCCTGATGCTCTACCACCTGCCTTTGGAAGCGGGGGCGTCGGCATGAGCACGCACATCGAACACGGCACCCGCGTCCGGGTGAAGACCGTCATGGAACTGAACGCGCTAATGCTCGAATTCCGACGGCAAGTGGGAACCATCGCGCGGAACGCCTATCAACAGACGGCCGCCGAACTCACCTATCAAATCTTGGATGAGGCCGTGCTTCAACCCACCCACGAGGCGTTTCTCAATGCCGTGCGCGCCGAATACGCCACGGGGCCGATAGAAAGTCCCCAGCCGTTCACCGACACGGATCTCCGCTGGATTGTGCGCCACATCATTGCCGATCACCAGGCGACCATCGCGCGCACCCAAGAGCGCGACCCGGCGTACGATTGGGGCTGTCGGCTGAGCGCCATCCCGCATCGGACAGGGCTCTACGTACTGCTATACGCCGAATCCGACCGATTCCGCCCCCGTTTTCGTGACACTCGCGATCTCTTTCGCCGCGTAACACCGCAATTGGGCATTTTACACCCTCACCGGCGTCCAATGGTCGAGCCCAGCGGCTACCCTGGCTGCCATCTCCACGGGAGACCAAAAGTTTAGACTCCCGTGAAGCCGGCGCTCGTTGTAGTCTTGAATCCACTGGCTCACGGCGTGGTACGCCTCCGCAAATGTTGTAAATTCTTGAGCCAAGCATTCCCGGTCCAGTTGAGCATGCCAGGATTCGATGTGGGCGTTCATATTGGGGGTGGCCACGGGAATTCTCTCATGATCAACCCCCAGTTCCTCACAGCGGGCTTCGAACGTATGGGCCGTAAATTGCGGGCCATTGTCGGTTCTGATCACGGGCGACTCGGAGCCCCATTCGGGGCGCCTCCGGTCTACGGCTTGGGACAGGGTCCGCGCGGCGTCAACGGCCCGGCACGACAAGCCGATATGGTACGCAATAATTTGCCTGTCGCACACATCGAGGATGGCTTGCAGGTAAAAAAACCGATCTTCGCCCGCGATATACCCATAGGTGATATCCGTCTCCCACAGCTGGTTTGGCCGGGTAACCACCCAGTTCCGCGCCAAGCGGCGGGGATGCGGCGGCTTGCGTCGCCGCTGGGGCCACAAGAGGGCCATACTCTTGAGGAGGCGATATACTTTCTTGAAGTTGATGATTAACTGGTAGCGGCGCCGTAAGACCCACGTGATTTTGTGATAGCCGTATTGCGCATTTTCGGATTCCAGAATGCCGACAATCCAGTCCATGATTTGCCCATCCGGGATTTTAGCCCCTGTGCGCGTCACACTGTATCCCCGGGGCGTACGCCCCGGAGCTTGGCGACGCCGGTCGAGCCGTGGCATCTGTTGGCGCTGGCGCCACGCATAAAACGTACCACGAGGTAGTTGTACGGCGGCACACAGGGCTTTCAGGCTAGCGTGGGGGACCTCGACCTGCCATTCGGCAACGTGTTCGCACAATTCCGTCACGTCCGGATCCCCTTTTTACGCAGCAGATCTTGCAACACCGCGAGTTGCAGATCGCGTTCGCCTAGCAGCTTTTTCAAGCGCTCATTTTCATCGGCCAAGCTGAGCGCATCCGGATTGGGGTGCGCCGCTTTCGTGGCCTCGCGCGTCCAGCGCCGGACCATCTCGGGTTTCAGCTGATGCCGCCGGGCCACTAAACTGGCATTGCCCGTCTCCCGGGCTTCGCGAACGACCTGAGCTTTGAATTCGGGGGTATACGATGACTGACTCATGATGTTCTCTCCTCTACTGTTGTTTAGACTATCAGGAGAGATCGGTCGTGTCATGTTTCCTTAGGGGGCTTAAAAGCCAGAGGATGGGCGTACGGGTTGTCAAGAGAACCACGCCGAGCGACGCCACCAGCGATGAGACGGCGGCCGCAATCAGCGGACCGCGCAGCAAGTTGCGACGGGCGATGGGGCGCACCACAATCGCCGAGAGCGCACTCATGGGCAACAACAGCAACCCGGCTTCACGCGCGGAAACACCTCGCGCCGCTTCCAGCCACTGACTGATCCCATAGAGCACGGTGTAGACGCACAGCGATAGGAGTGCCATCCGAAGATAGGTCCCACTGAGCGCCAAATTCGAGGCGAGCAGGCGGACGTCGAAAAAGGGCTGCGATGCGCGTAGTTCAAAGACAACGAGGCCCATTGCGAGTATCACCGACAAGCCCAGAGCCACCCAATTGATATGGGGGACCGAAAACAGGAATACCAAGAGGGCCGTTACCGTTGCACCGAATCCGAGAATCCCTAGGATGTCGATGCGGGACGCAATGTCTCTCACACTTTTGGTTTCCACCGGCGGGTCCTTGGGGATCCAGAAGGCCGCCATCAAAAAGGCCGCTAAAGTGACGGGTACATTCGCGAAAAAGACGGCACGCCACCCCCAAGCACCAATCAGGACGCCGCCCAGCGGCAGTCCCAGGGCAGCGGTCACCGTGGCCGCGATCTGCAATCCACCTAGCACCCCGCCGGGTGGCTCAGCCATCCCCGCCCATTCGGCCCGCCGTCGAATCAGCAACATGGCCGACGGGTATCCGGCCGAGGTGCCGATTCCAATCAGCACGCGGGCAACAATGAGGGTCGCCAAGTTCTGGGCTATCCCGCCGACAATCCCACCGGCCAGAACAATGAGGATTCCGGATAGGAAAACCCGGCGCGGTCCAAACACTTCCGCCAGTTTGCCGCCCGTGGGTTGGGCAATAGCGCACGCCAAATACAGGGCGGTGACGAGAACGGCGGTACGTCCCACCGGGACGTGCATCGCCATGGCGATCGACAACAGAGCGGTGGCGATGAGGGAACTGTTAATCGGATTTAACGCCGATCCAATGTACATCGGTACGGCAAACCGCCATGCGAACGGGTTTTCGCCTCCCGTTCCCAGAGACGCGTGACGTGAGTTAGGGTGCTCAGTTTGAGGCGGCCGATTTCCGCGGTACGCTGGCTCAGGCGCGACGAGGCGACACCGTTTTTTGTGACCCACCTTACGTTGCATGGTCGGATACAGCGAATTTCACGGACTATACCGTCGGAGGCTTTGGTATTGCTGACCAAGAGGAGCTGGCTTCATGGGCGGAACGCCTGGCTGCAGACGGAATTACCGTGGTGATCTCCAACCACGCGACTGATTGGACTCGCCAGTTGTACAAAACCGCAAAGCAGATAATCGTAGACGTTCCGCGCTTCATCAGCCGTGATGGGGCCAGTAGAAAGGCTGTTCAGGAGATCATAGCCGTTACGGCCAATGAACTCGAACTCCGATGGTGCCAAGTTGTTCGGAGGGAAAACAACATAGGCTCGTCTGAAACGAGGTCGTCAAACAGCAAAACCGGGCGGCAGGTCCAACTGATGCCTGCGAGTAACATCTAGGAGAGTTTTCATAAAGTCTCCCGGGAGCGTCGACCTGGCGGAACGCGCCAAGATTTTGCGATCGCAGCCAGCA
>NZ_JABBVZ010000096.1 GCF_012933365.1 Sulfobacillus harzensis
GAACGTTGGAAAGGGCATCATCAAGGGGGAGCACTTATCCACAGCCGTGATTTGTCCAGTTATGAAAAACCCTCATTTAAGATTAGCAGAATAAAGTTCACCTATCCTTCCAAGGTGTCGATTATTATTCACGAGTCAAAGAAGGACAAGATCAACTTTTATAAACTGAAAACATTAGTATAAGCTAATCTGAATGATGTAAAGGGAGGCCAACAATTGTGGCGTACCGTAATGGAAATTACACAGCATTTTATGTCAGCGAGCCATTCAATGAGAGTGCTTTAGGCGCATACGCGACAAAGGATTTTGTGTATTACAATCTGTTACGAGCTTGGAAAGAAAAAGACAAGAGCTTTCCCTTCATTGACTCCCATCAAAAAAATTACAATGTCCGTGATGGCAGCGATTGGGAAAAGACGTTAAAACCACGTTTGCACGATCGGCTGAATAACTCGAAGAACCTCATCTTATTCTTAAGTTCTAGCACTAAGAACAGTCGAGCCCTTCGAGAAGAGATAAAATTTGGTGTTGGAGAATTAGGCTTACCAGTGATCGTGATTTATCCGGAGTATCGTGACAAAAGCGACATCGTAAACTGTAAGTCAGAAACGATCACCCAGCAGATACAAACCTTGTGGGATAGACTACCTGCTTTTCGCGATGCCATGAAGGAGGTTCCCACATTGCACGTTCCCCTTAAACAGGAATTGATAAAAAAAGCTCTGAACGATAAAGACCTCATGATTGGTTCCAAATGTGATGCAGGAATATATTTCTACCTATGTTGAGAGGCTCAATTTCCAAAGTGCCATAGCGATGGCCCAGCAAAAATGGATGCTAAGGTCCTCAAGTCCATGACATAATCGTGGGACAGGAGTATCCTTGGAAAGCGTCGATGCCTCCCACATTTATGCAATATGTGGTTGAATTTAGCTTCGAACCCGATATGCTGTTGGTATGCTGTATTAGGCAAAAACATGCTTGGAGGTTCCAATGGCCACGACGAATGATTCTTTTTCGAATGGATCTTTGGTGGAGTTCATCTGGAAAAATGCCGAGGACTTGTGGGGAGATTTTAAGCACACCGACTTTGGCAAAGTCATCCTTCCCTTCACCTTGCTTCGGCGATTAGAATGCGTCTTGGAGCCGACCCGCGAAGCGGTGCGCGAGGCGTATGCGATGCATCGGCATGACGATCTGGATCTTGATCTTATTCTGCGCCAGATTACCCGTTTCCCGTTCTACAACACGTCCGCGTATACGTTGAGCTCTCTGGGCGGCACGAAGACCCGTCAAAACCTGCAAGACTACGTGGCCCACTTTTCGGACAATGCTCGGATTATTTTTGAACAGTTTGACTTCACGAATACCATCATCCGGCTGGACAAGGCCGGCCTGTTGTTCAAGATTTGCTCGAACTTTGCGGCCGTTGATCTACACCCCGCCGTGGTGCCCGATCGGGCGATGAGCAATCTGTACGAACATCTAATCCGTCGCTTTGGTGCCGAGGTCAATGAGAGTGCCGAAGACTTCATGACACCGCGTGACGTGGTGCATCTGGCCACCGCGCTCTTGCTTGACCCGGATGACGCCCTGTTCGAATCGAATCCAGGCCTGATTCGCACGTTATACGATCCGGCTTGCGGTACCGGGGGTTTTTTGACCGACGCGATGGATCATGTGGCCGATTACGGCCATCGTCTTCAGGTGCCGCCTGTGTTGGTGCCATACGGACAAGAACTAGAGCCCGAAACCCATGCGGTTTGTGTGGCCGGCATGTTGTTGCGCACCCTCGAATCCGATCCCGGCCGCGACCTCTCTCAGAATATCAAACTGGGGAGCACGCTCTCCAATGACCAATTTCCCGGTGAACGATTCCACTACGGCCTGTCCAATCCTCCGTTTGGGAAGAAATGGGAGAAGGATCAGGAGGCGGTCACCGCCGAACATCGGGACAAGAAATTTGCCGGACGGTTCGGCCCGGGACTTCCGCGCATTAATGATGGCTCCATGCTGTTCCTGTTGCATCTCGTGAGCAAACTGGAGTTACCCGAAAACGGGGGCGGCCGGGCGGCGATCGTGTTGTCGGGCTCTCCGTTGTTTAATGGGGGCGCCGGTTCCGGGGAATCCGAGATTCGGCGCTGGCTTCTGGAAAACGATTTCGTTGAAGCCATCGTGGCGCTCCCCACGGAAATTTTCTTCCGGACGGGGATTGGCACGTATCTATGGATTCTCTCGAATAACAAGCCGGCCCATCGGCGGGCAAAGGTTCAGCTTATCAACGCCACAGATTTGTGGACGCCCATGAAAAACGAAGGGAATAAGCGGCGGATGATCAACGACGAACAACGTCACCAGATCGTCGCGGTTTATTCCGCCGCAGAGAACAATGAGCGGAGCCGGATGCTCGATTACCGGACATTCGGCTACCGCCGCATCAAGGTGCTGAGACCCCTGCGTATGGCATTGCACATCACTATCAAAGGGTTAACAAATCTCAAGCAAGAAAACGCATGGGCTAAGCTCACGGCTGAGCAGCAAGCGTCATGGGAAGCCGCTTTAATACCGTATCTGGACACGAAGCAGCCGTTGTCTTGGGCGGAGACTTTTGTCGCCGAAACCGTAAAAGGGATTCCGGCATTGCGAAAGAACCACAAGTCGTTCATCAAAGCTCTCATGAATGCCTTTGGGGAGCGGGATCCGGAAATGGATCCCGTGGTGGACGCTGAGGGGCAGATAGTCCCCGATCCGGATTTGACCGATTACGAAAACGTGCCGCTGACCGAGGATATTCGGGATTATTTTGCGCGAGAAGTCCTGCCTTACGTGCCGGACGCCTATATCGATGAAACCTTTCGCGATGATAAGGATCACAAGGTTGGCCGCGTAGGGTACGAAATCAACTTCAACCGCTATTTTTACCAATATACGCCGCCCCGCCCGTTGGAGGCAATCGATGCCGACCTGCAACAGATTGAGGCCGAGATCGCGGCGCTCCTCAGGGAGGTCACGGAATGAGACCGCAGACCATCCAGATCTACTTACCCTTTGGCGATCCCCAGGGGATTCGAGTAGCCGAGATCACCACTCGAACCGTTCAGGTCTTTGATGTCCCGCGCAGTGAAATCGCCGCGTTTTTCGCCATGCCAGAAGCGAACCAGGTGGCGGTCTACTACCTGTTCGGCGACGAAGCCGAAGATCGGCGCACCCAATGCTACATTGGGCAGACGAATGCGGTGCGACAACGCTTCAAGGATCATCTGGCCCAAAAAGCGTTCTGGTCGCGCGCGCTGATCGCCGTTTCCCGCACCAACACGCAAACCGACACGCATGCGCGATACCTCGAATGGAGGTCCATTCAACGGGGCTACGAGGCCAGTCGATATGCGTTAGAGAATGGCAATGCGGGATCGCGTCCGCATACCCCGGCTCCGCTCCAGGCGGAATGCGAGGAGATCTTCGAGACCATCGGCACCTTGCTGGCGACCTTGGGATTTCCGCTTTTTCAACCTTTGGCGACGGCGGCCCCGAAGTCTACTGACTTGACGGTGTATTGTCAGAGGCGAGGTGCCGATGCCAAAGGCATCTACAGCTCGGATGGATTAACAGTTTTCAAAGGGTCAACGTGCGCATCAGATCCTACTCCGAAAGCCACAGACAAAAATTTGCGAGATCGGCGCACTCGACTGCTTAAGGAGGGTACCTTGGCCATTGAAGACCACGCAATCGTTTTTACCAGAGACACCCACTTCAAAACGCCCAGCGGTGCTGCAGACGTTGTCTTATTCACGAGTACAAACGGTTGGACGGAGTGGAAAACCGAAACCGGCATGACCCTGGGTGAGGCTACAGGACGAGGCGTAAACACGGGGGAGGGCGGCCAATGAATCGCTATCCGCGTTATCCGCAGTACAAGGACTCGGGCGTGGAGTGGATCGGCGAGGTGCCGGCACATTGGGATGTTATTGCTCTAAAGCGATTAGGTACACTTAAAGGAGGAACCGGGTTTCCTCCTGATATGCAAGGAAGGAGTGGCAATGAGCTTCCTTTCTACAAGGTTGGTGATTTGAGTAGATCTCCCAACGGGATAACCCTTGGCGAAACTGAGCACTCGATTAGTAGGAAGGAAGCTTCAATTCTTGGAGCTACAATCTTCCCAGCTAACGTGTTGGTTTGGGCAAAAATTGGGGCGGCCTTGTTGTTGAACAGAAGACGCATTGTCCCAACGGCCAGTTGCCTTGATAACAACATGACGGGATTTATACCTAACCCGTCGAAGGCATCGACAAAATTTTGCTTTTATTTGCTTAGCTCTATAGATTTCTCGATTCATGCAAAACCAGGTGCAGTTCCCTCATTCTCTGAGGGCGACCAAGGTGAACTCCACGTTACATGTCCATCGATTGCCGAACAATCGATCATTGCCGATTTTCTTGACCGCGAAACCGCCCGTATCGACGCGCTCATCGCCAAGAAAACCCGCTTCATCGAACTCCTGAAGGAAAAGCGCGCGGCCCTCATCACCCATGCTGTCACGAAGGGGCTGGACCCCGAAGTGAAAATGAAGGATTCCGGGGTGGAGTGGATTGGGGAGGTGGCGGAGCATTGGGAAGTGCTTCGGTTAGCCAGTATTGGCCATTTGATGAAGGCCAACGGTGGTAACCGCCAGGATGATGCAGATAGTGGAATTCCTTGCATTCGATATGGAGACCTCTACACAACTTATGATTTCCTCATTCGAGACGTCAAGACGTTCATTAGCAACGAATCTGTATCCAACTACACGCCTATCCAGCATGGAGACCTATTATTTGCGGCTTCGGGGGAGACATTCGAAGAAATCGGTAAGTCCGCTGTAAATCTCGCAGAAGGTTGCGCATATTGCGGTGGTGACATTATTGTTCTTCGTCCGCAGAAACCAGTTAACCCGGTGTTTTTGGGCTATGCGACAGGATCGTCATCGGCTCAAGCTCAAAAATCCATGATGGGCAAAGGGTTCACTGTCATACATCTCTACGGCGATCAGCTTCGTAATGTGGTGATTGCCGTGCCGCCTGAGCCTGAGCAGAAGGTGATAGGCGATATGATTGAAACCGAAACCGCCCGCATCGACGCCATAATTGGGAAAGTGCAAGAAAGCATCGACCTCCTCAAGGAGCGTCGTTCCGCCCTCATCACCGCTGCCGTTACCGGTAAGGTTGACGTGCGCGGATTGGTACCAAATGCTATTAAACACACGAGTCGAGAGGAGAAACCACATGAGTTGGGAACACAATTACTACGAAGCGACGTGTAGACAATGCGGCGCCAAAGGGTACCGGATTATATCAAGCGACGATTGGGGACGATACGAGACGTCATGGGAGGGCTTCACACCCTTCCGCGATTTTCCCCGGCACGACTATCTCGTGGCACGGAAGAAAATCGACGAGAACTCGTATGCCCAATGTGCGTGTGGGAGTACCGACATCGAGGTGGGATCTATCGTAGTAAAAAGCACCTAGCGAAAGATTGAGAGAATATGTCATCGAGCCTGCCCCCAAGTTCTGTGGAAACGAAGCCAGTGAAAGTCTATCCCTCCGGTTGGCGATCAGGCAGTGGAATTCGCCGACTCAGATGGGATCGACGAGGAGGAATTCATGAACGACACCGCCCATCAGGAAAAGTACTTCGAAGCCTATATCGTGTCTAAACTCGAAGGCCAAGGCTGGAAAGTCGGCGATACCCGCCACTATGACACCGAACGGGCACTCTATCCCGACGATCTCGTCGCCTGGTTGGAGGCCACCCAACCGGACAAATGGTCCAAACTCCAAAAGGACAACCGCGAGCGGGCCTTGGACGTGCTCATGGATCGACTAGCCAAGGCTCTCGAGTCACACGGCACCGTCCAGGTCCTCCGTCAAGGCTTCGCCATTGCCGGTTGTGGGCACATCGACCTATCGGAGGGGGTGCCGGAAGACCAACGCAATGAGACCGTGCTGAAGCGGTATGCGGCCAATATCTTGCGCGTGGTGCCGCAGCTTCAATATCATCCGTCGCGCCCGCTGGCGATTGATCTGGTGTTCTTTATCAACGGCATCCCGGTCTCCACGGTGGAACTCAAGACCGATTTCACCCAGTCCGCCGAAGCGGCCATGGAGCAATACAAGACCGACCGGCGGCCCTATGACCCGAAGACCAAGCGCCGAGAACCCCTGCTCACCTTCAAGCGGGGGGCCGTTGTCCACTTTGCGATGTCCGATTCGGACATTCGGATGACGACCAAACTCGATGGCGAGAACACTGTCTTCTTGCCTTTTAACCAGGGCAACGCGGGTCACGCCGGCAACCCACCGCGGGCGGATGGCGAATATCCGGTCGCCTATTTCTGGGAAGCGGTGTGCCAACGTGATGCCTGGCTGCGCATTTTTCATAGTTTCGTATACATCGAAAAGAAACATGTCGTAGATCTGCAGGGCAACTGGTCGAAGAAAGAAACTCTTATCTTCCCCCGTTTTCACCAGTGGGAAGCCGTCAACGCCATGATTGCGGATGCCAAGGCACACGGCGCAGGTTGGTCCTATTTGATCGACCACAGTGCGGGGTCCGGCAAGACCAGCACGATTTCCTGGACGGCGCACGACCTGGTCAAGCTGCGCCGAGACAACGGCGAGGCGATCTTCCACAGCGTCATCATCGTCACTGACCGGAACGTGCTGGACAGTCAGCTGCAGGAAGCGGTCAAGCAGATCGACCACCAGTTTGGCGTGATTGCCGCCATTGATCGCCAGAAGTCCGCGAAGTCGAAAAGCCAACAATTGTCCGAGGCCCTGCGGGCGGGCACCCCGATCATCGTGGTCACCATCCAGACCTTCCCGTACGCGATGGAAGCCATCATCACGGACAAGGCGCTGAACGGCAAACAGTTCGCCGTCATCATTGATGAAGCCCATAACTCACAGACGGGGTCAACGGCCGCCAAACTCCAAACGGCCCTGGCGATGAGTGGCCACGGCAACCTGTCCACGCTAACGGTGGAAGAGATGCTCGAACAGCTCCAGAAGTCTCGGGCCCATCCCAAGAACATCAGCTACTTCGCGTTTACCGGCACGCCCAAGCACTCGACGCTCATGCTCTTTGGCCGCCCGACGGATCCGACACAACCCCTATCCCAGGACAACCTGCCCCGAGCATTTCATCGCTACCCCATGCGGCAAGCGATTGAAGAGGGCTTTATCTTGGATGTTTTGCAAGGGTATATCCCGTACCAAACCGCCTTCAACCTCGCCCAGCAGGTCGCGGACACGCAGCGTGTGAGCACCAAGGCGGCCAAGCGTGCGTTGGCGCAATGGATGGCTCTGCATCCAACCAACGTCACGCAGAAGGTTCAGTTTATCTTGGAGCACTTCCACCGGAACGTCGAATTCAAGTTGGACGGTAAGGCCAAGGCCATGGTCGTCACCAGTTCGCGGGCGGCCGCGATCCGATACAAGAAGGGTTTCGACGCGGCCATTAGCAAACACGCGGAATACGCGGGGATCCATTCCCTCGTGGCGTTCTCTGGGAAGATGACCGGAAAGCAGGTGATGCACGCCGATGATGACCGCATTGCGGGCGATGTCTTTTGGGTGGATGAGAACGCCGAATTCACCGAGGCCAACATGAACCCCGACGTGCACGGGCAGGACTTGCGCATCGCCTTTGATCGTCCGGAATACCGGGTGATGCTCGTGGCCGACAAGTTCCAGACCGGCTTCGACCAGCCGAAGCTGGTGGCGATGTACATCGACAAGAAGATTGCCAATGACGTGGAAATCGTGCAGACCTTCTCCCGCCTGAATCGCACAGCGCCCGGTAAGGATGAGGTCTTCATTATCGACTTCGTAAATGACCCCACCACGGTGCGTCGGGCCTTTGCCCTTTATGACGAGGGGGCCCAGATTGATGAGGTGCAAGACCTGAACGTGGTCTATGAGATCAAGGAGCGGCTGGATGCCCAAGGGCTCTACGATGCGGATGACTTGGAGCGCTTTAAGGAAGCCCGCTTTAAGACGATTCGGGACATTACCCACGCCCGAGAGCCGCAGCACAAGGCCTTGTACGCCGCAACCGAACGACCGACACGCCTCTTTAACCAACGTCTGAAGATGCTGCGCGAGGCCGTGAACACATGGGAAGGCGCCTACACCCAGGCGCATAGCCAGGGGGATGTGGCGGGCATGAAATCCGCAGATCATCATCGGAAGGAGTATGCCGACCAAATTCAGACGCTAATGGCTTTCAAGCGCGGACTGGGCCGATTTTGCCGAACCTATGGGTATGTGGCCCAATTGATTGACTTCGGCGACCCGGAGTTGGAGAACTTTGCGGCATTCGCCAAACTCTTGCAGAAGCGGCTGACCGGCGAGACACCGGAGCAGATCGACTTGAAGGGATTGGTGCTCACAGGCTTTGACATCAAACGGCAGGACGACTCTCCTGAGGGCGAAGATCAGGCGCCCGTTTTGACGCCCGTGGGGCCCGGGGGCGGTGGATCTGCTAGCGACGCTCCCCAATTCCTTCACGACATCATCGAGAAGCTCAATCACCTGTTTGGCGAGGTCACACCCTTGCGCGACCAAGCCGCGTTTGTGAATCATATCGCGGCGATTGCTCGCGAAAACGCGGTGGTCATGGCCCAGGTCGAGAACAACAGCCGCGAGCAGGCGTTAAAAGGCCATTTGCCCGGTGCCGTACAACAGGGTGTCGTGCGGGCGCTGACCTCGCACCAGAAACTGGCCACGTTGGTGTTAAAGTCGGACCGCCAGGCGATGACAGCGCTGACGGATTTGATTTACGATCTGATTCGCGAACAGACGACCATCGATCTGGATGGCCTCAATGTTTGATCTCCTAAACCTGCCCGGGGTGACGCCCATCGATTTACATGTCGGTCATCACGGAATCACCATTGTGGCTGAAGTGAATGAGGACGAGTGGCCCGAATGCTTCAATTGCCACACGCCGTTATATCGGCATGGACGGCGCACGCAGGTCTTTGCGGATACGCCGATCCAGATGCAGCCAGTACGTCTGGAAATCGCACGTCCCCGGTACCGATGTAACACTTGCGGCAAAACCGTGATGAGGGTATTACCCTTTTTGGATGAAAAACGCCGGGCCACGAAACGGCTGGTCGATGCCATTCGCCAACGGTGCTTGAGATCGACCTTCAACGCCCTCGCGGAACAGACCGGACTGGCGGTCAATACGATCAAGAACATCGCCCATGACCTGATTGACGAACTGGAACGCACCGTCCACTACGAAACACCGGTCATCATGGGCATTGATGAAGTCATGTTGGCCGGCGACTATCGGTGTGTCATCACGAACCTGGCGACGAACAACGTGTTTCAGATTCTGGAATTTCGCACACAGGAGCATCTTAAACCCTTCTTCAAGAACTTACCAGATAGAGAGCGTGTGGAGTGGGTGTCCACAGACATGTGGCGGCCGTTCAAACGATCCTTCAGCCAATATCTGCCGAATGCCCGGCTCGTCATCGACAAGTTCCACGTCGTGAAAATGGCATCCGAAGCCTTGGACGAAGAGCGAAAGACGTATCAGGCGACGCTGACTCAGGATGAGCGGATCCATGTGAAGAAGTCGCTCCGCTGGCTGACGCTCAAGCGACCCAGCAATCTTAGCCCAGCAGAGCAGAAGGCGCTGGAAGTGGTGCGAGAGACCATTCCTGGCTTGGCGGAAGCCTATGACGTGAAGGAAGCCTTCTTCCGGATTTACGACGAACCAGACAAATCCTCTGCCATGCGGGCTTTTGCGGCATGGGAAAAATCGTTGCCCAATAACGGCCTTCAGAAGTTCCGCGACCTCGCAAAGACGGTGCACAACCATTACGAGGATATCTTTGCCTATTGGGACGCGCCTAGCCCGATTACGAATGCCTACACCGAATGTCTGAACGGCCTGATCAAGCTATCAAACCGCATGGGGCGCGGGTACAGTTACGAGATTATCCGGGCCAAGGTGCTCTATGCCAAATATGCTCGCACGGTAGGCAGCGGAGTCCGACTGGTTGTTCCATCCTCCACGGAAATTCCAACCAGCGGGGGGTCGCAAACCGTCGAGTATGGACCTCACATTCCAACCTTGGTCGAGATTGCCGACGAGGGTGGCTTGGACTAAACAGCGGGGAAATTCCAACCTCAAATTGCACTTAGCCGAAATTCTTAAACGCTTGGCCCAAGTGGATGATCGCCATCTGGGGCGCATTCTTCGTGACATCGAGCATCCACGGGAATTGTTCGCGTTTGATGGCGTTCAAGCGCCGCCGTAACGATTGCTGCGAAGGTTTCGGGAGGCTGTGGTCGGCTGTCCACGCTGCGTATTGTCGTTGCCATTCCGCCAGCGCCCAATTATAGGCGAACCGCGCCGTTCCCGCTGCCTTGCGGAAATACGTCTCCTGCCTATCGTTGGGATCGAGCGCAATTTTATGGGCGAGAATCATGACGACGCCTCCTCCACGGCGTGTCTCACACCATCCAGTAATTTTTGATTCTTCCGCGAACGACTCCCGTAGAGCCGTGCCGAAAAGACCGTGATGATTTCGAGGACATCCTGCGCGAGCTCTTCCTCAAAGGTCGTGTCTTCGCCGTGGTTGAGAATCACGACTTCGACGTGCTTGGCCTCACAAATGGCGAAGACCAGCTCAGCCCCGAAACGTAAGAGCCGATCCTTATGCGTGACGACCAGCCGACCGACCCGGTCGGCCAGGATGTCATTTAAGAGCCGTTTGAGACCCTTTTTGTGGTAGTTCATCCCGGACCCCAGGTCGGCGATTACCTCGAATGTCCAGCCTTGACGAGCGCAATAGAGCTCCAGCACCTGTTTTTGGCGCTCCAGATCCTCTTTCTGGTCGTGACTCGACACCCGAGCGTAGGCAACGGTCTTGCGAGGAGATACGGAGGAATGAAACAACGCAGGACGCAAGCGGGCCAAGTCATAACGCCGATACCCACCGGCGGTGCGTTCATCGGGGATCAGTTTCCCTTCATGTTCCCATCGACGTAACGTCGAGGGGGTCACACCTAAAAATTCGGCCGCTTCCCGAATACCCACAAGTTTTCGTTTCATACCTAAATTATACAAACATGTAAAGTTTTAGGAAACTGTTAAAGCCCAACGATGGATTAAAACGCCTGATGGAGCCCAGCGTTGGGAGGCGTTGAAGCAGAGCATCCGCGAAACGCTGCCGCCCACCTGGGATGACACGTGGGTTCATCAGACGCTCGAGCAGATTTGGGAGTCCTCCCGTTCTCTCCGGGAGGCCAAAAACAAGAAAGGAGCCTCATCCAATGCCTGAAAACTTTCTCTCCATGCCCGATGTCGTGCTCGACTTTTGGGCTCCCTGGTGCCAGCCGTGCCGGGCCCTGGCTCCCATCGTCGAGCGGTGGGAACAGCAGGGCCTTGTTCCCGTGGTTCGCATCAATGTCGACCAGAACCCCGAGGTCGCGGGGCAATTTGGCGTCCAGGGCTTGCCGACCTTGATTCACCTGCGACAGGGCCAAGAGGTTGGCCGCGTAACGGGTCAACGGCCGGAGCCTGAACTCAAGCGGGCGCTGAACCTTCCATAGGGCTGGCGGCCCCGCCGGGGGCCGCTTGATGGCCGGGGTGCCTGAGGAGACCGTCACAGCAAGGAGTGAAGCCCATGGGGTTTTGCACGCTCGGTGGCGACGGAGTGGGGCGGGCAGATTGGCGCGACCACCTCATCGACCACCACCCGGGCGCGGAGCATTTCTCGAACGCCGAAGTCCGCGAGTTCTTCGAGCGGCGGACGTCCCGTCCGCCCACGCCCGATGCCATCATTGACCGAAAGGATTGATTGTCATGGCCACCGTGCCTGAAGCTCTCCCCGTTGTCGCGGAGCGCTGGGACTTGCCCGATGTTCTCCTCGTCCCGATGGATTCGCTGGACGCCTATTTCGCCCGGGTTTATCAGATTCCGTTGCTGACCCGTGAAGAGGAGGCGGAGCTTGGGACCGCAGTGCGGGCTGGCAACCGCGATGCGGCGCTCCGATTGGCCGTGCATAATCTCCGCTATGCCGCGTACCTCGCCCGCAAATGGGAGGGCCGGAGCCAAGGGGAACCGGTGTGGTCGCTCGGCGATGCTGTGCAGGCGGCCAACATCGGTCTCTGGACGGCGGTTCAGCGGTACGATCCCAGCCTCGCCCGGTTCACGACCTATGCCCACTGGTGGATCCGTCAGTCTTGGGACCGCGCCCGCAATACGTTTCTCTGGCAAGTCCGGCTCCCCGCTCACGCGGTCCGGGAATGGCATGCGTACCAGCAGGCGGTGGAGGCGTGGACACAGTCCCGCCACCGAAAACCGAAACCCGAAGAGTTGGCGGAATTGTTGGGGTGGCCGCTGCATCGGGTCGGCTTTTGGCAACAGTGGGCGGAAACCACCCAGCGACCGGCCTCGCTCGACGCCCTCGTACTGGATGAAGATACGCCTCTCGGCGATCTCGTAGCCGGCTCCGCGGATGATGCCGTGTGGAGTCGGCTACAACACCGCGCGCAGCAAGAGGCGGT
>NZ_JABBVZ010000097.1 GCF_012933365.1 Sulfobacillus harzensis
GATTTTATCTTGGCCGTTTTGGCGATTTAATCCTGGCCATATTGCAGGAATTCCGTTGGCTTTTTTGACGATTTCCTATTGGCCTTTTTGGTGATTTTCAAATTGGCCTTGACAGGGGGGCCGGGGGTCATTCTGATCTCGGGTCCCAGCGGCCGAGCCATCGCCAAATACCCGGTGCGGCAGGAAGCTGCGTTCTACCGCAGTTGGGCCCCCCTGGTCCGCCAGCACGGACTCGGCGTGCCTGAGGTGTACGCGCAAGGCGAAAATTCTACACGCGCGTGGATCTTGATGGAGGCGCTCGACGCGACGCTGACTCCCCCGTATCGCGACAGACTACCCGACATGGCGGCCTATCTCGCACAGTTACACGCGATGCAACGGGATCGGGTACGGTCGACTGCGGATCCGCTGTCCGTCCGTCCCGTGGCCCTCAGTCTCCAGGACATCGACGACGCCGCGGCGCTCTGGACCGAGGAGGTCCGGGAGTACCTTGTCCATCTACTCCACTTGTCCTGGCCCGCATTGCCGACGGAAATGCGGCTGGTGTCGGGCGATCCCAATCCCACCAACTGGGGCGTGCGCGCTTCGGGCCAACTCGTGTTGTTTGATTGGTCGGAGGTGGCATGGAGTCATCCGGCCTATGACTTAGCGGTCCTCTGCGGTGGCCTCCCGGAGGTCGCCTTGGTGGAGGAGGTCGTGGACGTCTATCTGGAGAGCGCGGACGCACCGTCACCGCAGAGCCGCGCTCAATGGGTGGCGTGGGTAATCACGGCCCGTCTGGTGGCGTTTGTGTGGTTTGCCGCATGGTGGAGCCGGGGACAGTTGACGGAAGCGGCGCGCCCGGGCTTGACCATGTTGCAGGACGGACTGATTGATTGGATTGACACAGTCCGCTCCGCCACGACCGCATTTCTTCCATAACGTCTATCACCAATTGCCAGCGAGCGGCGAGAACCGGCGCGGCCAGAGCCGCTTACTTCACGATACGAATTTAACGAGCATACGGGAGAAAAACGCTAATCCACGAGGGAGGGAGGACATTAGGGCAGCTGTCGAATCACCTCATGTATGTGCCAAGAAATGACTCTGATCAACACGAAACGTTCCAGGTTTCGTTAGAATAGTTTACTCGTTGATCCATCGCCGATCCGAATACCCGTTTTTTCCGGTTCTCGGGCTAGTGGCTAATGCCCACAGCCCGGCGCACCTCTCGCATTGTCCGGGATGCAACGTCCCGGGCCTTTTCGGCACCCTGTGCAAAAATGCGATCCAGCTCCTCGGGATGGGCGATTAAGTCTTGGTAGCGGGCCCACGGCCCACTCAAAGTGGTCTCCAGCAGGGCATAGAGCGCTTCTTTGGCATCTTTCCAGGCAATGCCTTTTCTGTATTCGTCTGCGAATGCCTCAGTATCTTCAGGCTTGGCTAACAGGCGATATAGTTGAAAAATAGTTGAGCTCTCCGGATCTTTGGGCTCGCCCGGACGGGACGAGTCGGTGGCGATGCGGAATACCAGCTTCCGCAATTGGTCCGGAGGGGTGAAAATGGGAATGGTGTTGCCATAACTCTTGCTCATTTTCCGGCCATCCAGTCCGGGAATGACCGCCCCTTTCTCATCGATGAGCGCTTCCGGGAGGGTAAAGACCTCCGCGCGATATTGGCGGTTAAAGTACTGGGCCAAATCGCGTGCAATTTCCACGTGTTGCTGCTGGTCGCGCCCGACCGGCACCCAATGGCTTTGCATGATGAGAATATCGGCGGCCATCAGGATGGGGTAGGTATAGAGTCCCATGTTGACGCCCGCATCCAGATCTTCCTCACCGGCCTCCTGATTCTTTTGCACCACCGCCTTATAGGCGTGGGCGCGGTTCATGAGCCCCTTGGGCGAGAAGCAGGCTAAAATCCAGCTCAGTTCAAAGACTTCCGGCACATCAGATTGGCGATAGAAGACGACGGATTCAGGATCCAGCCCCAAGGCAATCCAAGATGCCGCCACCTGATAGGTGTAGTCACGGAGTTCCGCGGCATCCTTGAGCCCAGTTAAGGCATGATAGTCGGCAATAAAGTAAAAACCATGCTTGGCCGGATCCCGGGACAGCTCCACGGTCGGGCGAATCGCCCCAACCCAGTTGCCCAAGTGGGGATTGCCGGTCGGCTTGATACCGGTCAGAATCACTTTTTGATCCAATGAACGCACCTCATCATTTTGGATGTCTAATCACCCGTCAATGTCCCTATGATACGCGATTTCGCGATGAGGCGAAAAGGGGCAGAGGGATTCCGGCAAGCACCTAGCCTCTCGAGCGGCCGCTCGAGACGGGTCGCAAGCTGTTGGCGAGGCCCAACGCCAGAGAGAAATGGGGGGCGTTGACGTCCACCAGCATCTTGGTGTGGCGCGGCACCCATGCGACTTCAAACATGCCGCCATCGTCGATGATGGCGCCTTGCTGTGCGTTGGGCAACCCGTCATGGGCAACCGTGGCCATCATGGATCGGGCGGTACTTTGCGCGTTTTGGGCAGAGCCCCCCACCATGTAGACTTCGCCCCGCCAGGCGCGATGGCGCCAGCGAATGATGGTGGTGGACACCGGGTTGTGGGCTGACGCCTGCGTCACTGAAGCGCCATCCAGCTTTAGCTTTCGGACGCTCGCTCCCACCGGCACGGGCAACAGCAAGGGCGCGACCGCACGCGCCTGGGATACGGCATAGGCGGCCAGGGGTGGCGAGGTCTGGAGAGACGATGCATTAATCGGCTTCTTGGGACCGCCAAAAAAGGTGACTGTATAACTATCCTGGCCCGCGTGGCGATAGGAGGACACCAACACGTTTATGTCCCCATAGGCCATGGTCGGGTGTGAGCCAGGCAGCGACATGCCCGCCGGCCCCAAAGCAGGCAAGGTGCTGTGTACGCTCTTTAGCGCATCTATGATGCGCGGGGAGACGCTAGGCTCTGGGCGGGACGTCTTGGCCGCAACCGTGTGCGGGGTGGCCCCACAGCCTACTAATCCCAGTCCTAGAAGTGCCATTAGGGTGAATCGGGAAACACGCATACGGTCTCGCCTTTCTCGTTGTGTAAAAGGATATAGCACATGGCAGCGCCATGAGACAAGAGACTTCCCGCCTGGGGCGCCGACACAATGCGACAATCACGCCACCCGTATGCGAGCTCAGATGTACCGTTAGGGCGGAAACAAGCTCTTTGAAAGGGTTGGGACACGATCAGGACCAACCACAGCCGAATCGTTCGTCGAGCGTGTTTGTCGATAGAGGGGGAAAAATAGGAGATGATAATTTTGGGCACGGCTTCCCGTCATCAGAGTGCGGTGCAAAGACGCCTTGCGCTTGGATCGGCACCCTAACCAGCACCCTGAAAACGGAGAATAAGGCGCCAACAGCGCCTACCGCTCAAACGGATCAAAGGCGGCCATGGGGGTTACGCGCACGGCCTTCGCCATCTCGGGAAACGCGCGCTCGAGTTCCCCAAACATTTGATTGGCGATTCGCCGATAGCTGAAGTGCCCGCTGGACCGGGAACGCAGTTCAATCAAATAGGCGGCTTCCGCGAAGTCCATGCGCAACAGCACGCGGCGGAGCGCCGCCAGCGGCAGAAGATAGGGCCGCTCGTCCGCCGGATAGTCTTTAAGGCTTTCATAATGGCGGGCCAGAGCGGCGTCATAATGTTTTGCCCACGGCAATTCGGCAATTTCCGGCGGTACGTCGTAGCCCAACTGCGGGTCGAGTCCCTGCACGATTTTATCTAAGCGCCGATGCCGATTCAAATCGCGAAACGCGCCCACGTCAACCGTCACATCAAAGACCAATGGCCGTTGCTGCATTTCCCGCGGCCACGCATCGTGCCGACCCCGAACTCTCAAGACGTGGCCCAGCATGTCATTCTTTTCAGCCCGGCTAAGCCGTGCCAGACGTTCTAAAATGTCCGCGTAGGATAAAAGCGACTCTTGATAGACGAGACCCGCCAGCAAATCATCCTGCGAATCGACGGCGTGATGGAGCGTGACGGTGGGGCGTGCGGCAGAGACCCCCGAAAAGAAGGATGCCACGATACTTTGAACCAGCGCCCGGCGCTCCAAGGTATATTGGTCGGGCTCGGTGTATTTTGTAAGCGTCGGTGCGATCGGTCCCGGGTTCATCTCCATCAATGCTCGATCATCAATCGGGATATCCAAATGGCGCAAGCGGGCCTCCAAGAGGTTGAACGGCTCGATGCTGGTGACAGCCGCCTTCATTCCCATGGCGATCTCCCGAACTTCGGCAAGCGGAGAGGCCATGAGGCGGCGAATTTGCTGCTCTAAAACCCGAGCGTTGGTCACTTGCCCAAGGCTGGTCAATGTGGCCAGCGGCAACGCATAACGCGCCAAATCAAAGGCTCGGGCGCGAATGGTGCGTCCGTATGCGCCGGTCTTCATGTCCTCGGGTTTGGGCCAGCGCTCGCGCAAGAGGGCTTCGGCCTCCGAGAATAGATCTCGGTACACGGTGAAGAGCGATTGAATTCCCGTCGGGTACCCATCGCTGGCGTTGTCAGGTCTGTAGTATGGACTTTCGGAGAAATCTTGATAACGGGTGGATCGTTCCTGGCCATCCCAAAGCGGCTCATCCACAATCTCCATGGCAGCCAAGAGGGAAATTTGCTCGATGGCCAAGGGCACGTGCGCCAAGTCAGCGATGGAAGCATGTCCGTAGGCGAAGTAAAAGGTGTTAAGAAATGCCTCGGCCTTTTGCTGGGACAACTCCAAAAGACTGTCTTTCATTGAGGCACTAGAACGCGAATACTTTGCCATCCCGTAGGCGCTGACCTCGGGCGGCACGTGCGACAAGGCATAGATGAGCGGCATGGGAAACTCCTTGGGCGTTACTCGCGATATCGTTGTGCTATGAGGAGTATCGCGGCGGAACGTCCAGCACTCGAAAGACGTTCCAGTTCCGAGAGCTGACAGTCTCCCCCATTATATAGGGCATGCGCGATGCGCAACAAGATGCGGGCTTCTTGGGAAAAGTTTTGCGCTTGTGCATGGATGCTGTCCCAATCAATGTAACGATTATCCAAGTCGATGTAATCCATTACCCGGTCGCGCTCGTGGTCACGAAACAGCGGCAATGCTACAGTGTCTAATACAGCGCTCCACTCGGGTGTGCGCTTGACCCAAAAGTGCGGCCCGATCAATTGTTGCTGGACGCTCATCATCGGGAATGCCTCCTTTTCTCCGTAATCAAACCGAACCTTGTCATTCCAATGCCAAAACACAGGACCCGTAGCGGGCCCTCATTGCCCTCATTATTGCAATGTCTGTCAATTCACGCAACCCCTTGTAAATATTTGTCGGCAACTTTGTCATATTTTTGCATGCGCGATCCGGTTGCCGTACGCGTCAGTGGAACGTTGGTATAATGACAGCAAGAGGAAGGAGAGGATCGCATGAGTGAGTGGACCAGCGGCCCCTTTAATCCGGGACCTTGGGCGGATTGGCTGCAGGAGATGTTTAGTCAGGTCACGGGGAATCTTCGCGGCATGGTGGGATTTCCCCGGGAAGAGATGGTTAAGCACATGGATAATTTTGCACTCCGCTCCTTAAAACGACACCTGGAAGCCCGGCAGGCGGATTTGAACGATATGCTGTCGGTCATTGAACGGGAACTGGAACGGCGCGACAAGACCCCTCCCGAGTCACCGGAGCCCCCCGCTTCACCGGTTTGACGGACACGGGACCAAGCCCCCAACACGTCAGTTTGGGGGCTTTTTCGTGAGGAGAGGCAACCGTAATCAGGTCAACATGGGACAGACCCGGATGACGGTCCTGAAGCGAATGATGAAGACATATTGAAAGAGATTGGTTATGGCTTTTGATGAGGGGGCGCAAAGCAAAGGTCGCGGACAGCCGATTGTCAGTCCGACATCATGGTGCTAGAGTTGAGGTACCGAAAGCAGTCGTCGCAGGAAACGGGAGCTCGACAACGGGCTGAGAGGACGGATTTCCGTCGACCGTCAAACCTGATCTGGGTAATGCCAGCGGAGGAAAGATGCGATATCCCAACATAAAGGCCTTCGCCCCGACAAAACGCGGGACGGGTGTTCGTCCATGAAACTATCATATCCTGCTCCAGAACTGGTCTTGCTGATTGACCTGCCTCGCTTTCCAAAATCAGCTTGGGAATGGCTCCCCCCGTTGCAATCGATCGCCGACGCCATGCTGATACGCGCGAAAGGCGAGCCCCAGCAAACCCTCATCGCGGCGGTTGAACGGGTTCGCACACTAGCGCCCAGATCACCTATTTGGGTGAACGGCCCGCTCGAGGTGGCACGAGACATGGGAGCCGACGGGCTGCATCTGCCCGCCGATGCGGATGGTGCCGAATACGTTCGCCGTGACTGGCCCGGGTATTTGACCGCCTCGGCCCACTCAACGGACGAGGCGCGTCGTCATCGGGGCGCCGATTGTCTCGTTTGGGGCCATGCATTTGCCACCCGATCGAAGCCCGGGCTTTTGCCGAGGACAACGCTCAAGGACGTTCTTGACGCGGCCCCTCAACCCGTACTGGCGATAGGGGGGATTAATACCGCCACCGTAGAGCAGCTTCAAGGTTCTGGCTTGGCCGGCGTGGTGGTCGCCGATGGGGTGTGGCTTCAGGGCAATCCGCTCCAGGCCGCGGAAGATATCAAGAACATTGTCGCCACCGCCCGGTGGAAAGGCGGTAGAAAGGGGGCGATGGGATGCAGCTAATTGTTAACGGGGAGTCCATGCAGGTCGATCCGGTCCGCACCGTGGGAGAGCTGTTGGATCATTTCCGGGTCAGCCATCAAGCAGTCGCCGTCATTGCCAACGGCACCATTGTGGCCCGGGATACCTTTACCAGTTTTGCCGTGCAAGAGGGCGATGCCCTGGAAATCATTCGATTTGTTGGAGGAGGCTAAACAATGGATAACCGAAACCATGCCAAAGACCTGCCGCCCGTTCGGATCGGGTCGCGCACGTTTCATTCCCGGCTATTTGTTGGAACGGGCAAGTACGAAACGCTCGACGTGATGAAACAGGCTCTGGAAGCGTCCGGCACCGAGCTGGTGACCGTGGCCTTGCGACGGGTCAATCTCAACAACCCGAACGAGCCCACCATTTTAGACGCCATACCCCAGGGCTGCACGATTTTGCCCAACACGGCCGGTTGCTACAGCGCCGAGGAAGCCATCCAAGTCGCGCATTTGGCCCGAGCGGCTGGCATTGGCGACCTCATCAAGCTGGAGGTTATAGGGGATCAAAATCTCTTGTGGCCGGACCCGGTCGGGACATTGGAAGCCACTCGGCAATTGGTGGAAGAAGGGTTTGCGGTGATGGTCTACACCGCCCCTGACCCGGTTCTGGCGGCCCATTTGGAGCGGGCGGGCGCGGCCGCTGTCATGCCGCTCGGATCGCCGATCGGGTCGGGCCAAGGCGTATTGGATGTGCGGCAGATTCAACGCATTCGTGCCCGCATCAGCGTGCCCTTGGTGGTGGACGCCGGCATTGGTTCGCCGTCCGATGCCGCACTAGCCATGGAGGCGGGAGCCGATGCCGTGTTGGTCAACACCGCCATCGCTCGCGCTCAGGATCCAGTGGCTATGGCTGCTGCCATGCGTGAGGCGGTGTGGGCCGGGTATTGGGGCCGCATGGCGGGGCGCATTCCGCGCGTTGAAGATGCCCAACCTTCGTCGCCGGTGGAAGGTATGCCGCGTGTCGGCGCCTAGTGCTGGTCCCGCGCTCATCACCGACAAGGAACGGGTGCGGCGTTTGGTGGCATTGCCTGAGGTGCGTCCAGAGCGGCTGTCGAAGCTTCATGCGGCGCGCGTGGCGGTGGTGGGTGTGGGCGGTCTTGGCAGCGCCGCCGCCCAATATCTGGCCGCCCAGGGGGTTGGCCACCTCACCCTCATTGACGGGGATGTGGTCGATGCGCATAATTTGGGCCGTCAAGTGCTGTTTTCCCCTTCGGACATCGGGAGTTCCAAGGCGGCAGTGGCTGCCCAGGCACTCAAGAGGCTTGCGCCCGAACTGTCGATAACGGTTGACACCAAGTTTCTTTCGGCGGATCGCGTGGATGGTCTTCGGGGTCATGATCTGGTGATTGATGGCCTGGACCACGCCTCGACCCGGGTGCTCATCAATGAATGGGCGGTCTCACGCCACATACCGGTCATTTTTGGCGGCGCAGTCGGCTATGAGGGGCAGGTGTTCCCCGTGATCCCCGGGGGTCCGTGTCTCTCCTGTCTTTGGCCGTCTTTGGAAGGCGCCGATGAAGATTGCGTTACCGGTGGAATTCTCGGGCCATTGGTCGGGACCGTCGGTGCGCTGCAGGCAGCCGAAGCGGTCAAGTGGCTCATCGGCGTGGGGTCGAAGCCAGGGACGCTCTGGAGCTTTGACCTGATGCAAAGCCGGCTCAGAACCGTGACGGTGCCGAAGAATCCCGCCTGTCCGGTATGTGGAGAGGGGATGGCACCATGAGCAAGCATTACGACTGGATTGTGGTCGGGGCCGGAGTGATTGGCTCCATCAGCGCCTGGCGCCTTCAACAGCGTCTGGGACGGGTCGCCCTGGTGGAGGCGGATGAGCCCGGCGGCAAGGCCACAGGGGCCGCTGCGGGCATCCTGTCGCCTTCGGCCGAGGCGGTAGATGCGGGTCCCTTCACCACCCTGTTGCAGGCCAGTCGTAAGCGATATCCGGCCATGGTGGAAGAACTCCAGGATGCAGTCGGGATGGACGTGGGCTATCATCCCAGCGGCGTGGTGCAAATTGCCGCCGCCCCCGATGAGGTATCAACCTTACGGAAACGTTTAGCATGGCTCGATGGGGTCACCTGGATGGACGAGTCAGACGCCCGCCCATTTGGTGGACTGGCGGCCATTTACGCGGCCCAGGAAGGACAGGTGCATCCCCCGCTCTTGGTCAAGGCGGCCGTGAAAGCCGGTATTGCCGCCGGAGTCGAACCCTATTTCGGACAACCGGCCCGGCTTCTTCTGGAACACGGGCGGGCTGTGGGGGTGTCTTTGCCCTCCGGGACCATTTATGCTGACGCTGGGCTGATCGTGGCAGCCGGCGCTTGGTCGTCCATTGTGACGGCGCACTGGTCCGCGCCCATTCCCGTCGAGCCCATCCGGGGGCAGATTGTCTCGTTTGCAACCGATCGTCCGCTGATGCCGCACATTGTCTTTCATGGCCATCAATATCTGGTACCCAAGCGGGATGGCCGCCTCATCGTCGGCGCTACCGAGGATCGGGCTGGTTTTGACGCTCGCGTCACGGCTTCCGGCATGGTGCATCTGGCCCAAGTGGTCGAGGGATTTAATCTTTCGCGAGATCGTCTATATCTCGAGCGAGTATGGGCGGGACTCCGTCCCAAAACCCCCGATGGTCTCCCCATCTTGGGGCCGTGGCCGGGCCTCGCGGGTCTCTATGTGGCCACTGGGCATTATCGAAACGGGGTGCTGCTGTCGGCGGTTACCGCGGATGCGGTTCTCGCCTGGGCGCAAGGCGAGCCACTTCCCCTAGACCTTGCACCCTTTCGTCCCGAAAGGCTTCTCGCGGTTAGGAGTGCAGACAATGGCTGATTGGACACTGCATGTATTGATTGACCCAAAACAGGTTCCCTTGGACGGCGTTGACAACCTCTGCCGGGCGCTCCGAGACGGTGGGGCGACGGTGGCGCAACTACGGGGCAAGCACTCGGATGGCGGCGAACTGATTCGCTATGGCGAGGCCTTTCGGCGGGCGACCCGAGACACCGGGATCCTGTTCATCGTCAATGACCGGGTCGACATTGCCATGGCCGTTCAAGCCGATGGAGTGCACGTGGGACAGGATGATATTCCGGTTGAGGTCGTGCGCCGCTTGGCACCTAACCTGATTGTGGGTCTTTCGGTGGGGTCGGAAGCGGAGCTTCGCGTGGCCGAGCGGGCCCGTCCCGACTACATCGGCATGGGCCCGGTATATCCCACCCCCTCCAAGGACGACGCCGGCGAGGCGCTGAACGTGGACGGGTTTCGCCGGCTGTGCCTCAGGGCTAAGCGGCTGGCGCCCGTGGTGGCGATTGGGGGGATTCAGCCCGATAACGCCAAGCCGGTGTGGGAGAGTGGGGCGGATGGGATTGCCGTGATCTCCGCGGTGATGGGGGCACCCGACAAACGGGCCGCCTGCTTCGCTCTCTTGGCTTCCCGGGGTTAGTGCAGGATGTGCTCCATGGTGCGTCCGCCGTCGACTGACAAGGTCTGAGACAGGGAATGGCGTGACAATTCGAATCTATCCCCGAGGGGGGATAGACATCACCAAGGATTATCGAGCTGGCGCCCAAGCGAACATTCCCGCCCGAATTCAAGATCTGTCTGCCGGGTTTTGGATTGTGACGGTGGTGGTGGGGGTGGCGGCAGGACTCGGCGCTCATGATGGGCATTCTCCGGGAGGTTCAACACCTCGCCTTTCAGTATCAAGTTGGCCCATTCGCCCGGGCCGTGGCTCGAACTTCGGACGGACGTCGCGTGGTTGTCCTGATGTTGGACGGGCTGGTCACAGGTGTTGGGCTTTATGCGATGAGACGATTTTTGGGTGGTTCCGGTGGACAGCCAACGGAGGTCGTATGGACGCGATCCGGCCGCTTGTCTTTTCTTCGAACGCTGTTGAGCGGGGCGCTGTCCGAAATTACCGTAGGGATGGGGGCCTCCCTGGGCCGGGAAGCAGCGCCGCAGCATCTAGGAGCCGCTTGGGCAGACGTGTTGGCGCGCTGGACGCATTTGCCCAAAGAGCAGCGGGCGCTCTTAATTGCCTCGGGTGCCGGAGCCGGTCTTGGCGCTGTCTACAATGTGCCCCTAGCCGGGGCGGCGTTTGCTTTGGAAATCTATTTAGGAACAATTTCGCTGCCGCTGGCGTTGCCGGCAATGCTGGCTTCGGCCGTGGCCACGGCGGTTTCGTGGATCGCCCTTCCAAACCATGTGACCTATCTCGTGCCACCGCTCAGCACTCCCAGTGGGTCGCTGCTCATCTTTTCGTTGCTTGTCGGACCAGTCATGGGACTTCTCTCCGGCGCTTATATCCGCCTGGTCGTGTGGGCCCACGATCATCAACCCCGGCATTGGGCACTTGCCCTCGAGCCCATGCTGCGGGCATCGGCCTTGGGATTGGTGGCCATGAAGTATCCCTTGGTCTTAGGGAACGGACGCGATTTAGCTCAGTTTGCCTTTACGGGTAGCGCGGGGCTAGCCACGTATGCGGCGTTGACGGGTATCAAGCCGCTGGCTACCGTGGGAACGCTAAGAAGCGGGGCGTCCGGCGGACTCTTTACCCCGACATTGAGCGTCGGCGCCGTATCCGGCGCCCTCTTGGGACATCTTTGGATCCATCTTGCGCATGGGGCTTGGAATCCCGGCTATGCCTTGGTAGGCGCGGCGGCTATGCTAGGAGCGGCTATGGAAGCGCCTGTCACGGCGATTTTGTTTGTTTTGGAGCTAACCCGAACCATCGATGCCATCATGGTGCCGCTACTGATTGGCGCGCTGAGCTCCACGATGGTTGCTCGCCACTTGGATTGGCATTCAATTTATTCTGCCCGACTGCCCGAACGCCAAAAGCGCGCCTCGGATCAAGGGGACTCCATGTCCAGCCATTCATAAGAGGCGACCCCGTCTAGGGGCCATTATGCTATAATCCAACAGAACACTAGGGGTGCTGTTTGGCTGAGAGGCAGAGTGCCAACCCTCGAACTTGGCCAGGTAATTCTGGCAAAGGAAGTGTGGGAAGCCCACACAGGGCTTATCTTCTTTTCACGCATGATCCTGCCTATGCCCGCCTCAGGTGTACCGACACTGAGGGGATGTTCTGATGACTCGAGAAGAACCAATCCGTACCTACGGCAATACCGAACCCTGGCATGTAGAATCCAACGGCGCCAATGCAGTGCCGGATGCTGAGCGGCACGGAAGGCCGCGCGATGTGTTTTGGATTTGGTTTGCCGGCAATCTCAATATTACCGCCATCGTCATTGGGGCGGTCATCTATAGCTATGGTCTTTCCTGGTTTCAGTCATTGGTGGCTTTGCTGGGATTGGCAGCTTTTTGGCTGGTCGGCTATTTCGGTATCCCTGGCATGACTCAGGGGCGGCCTACCATGGTGCTTTCGGAGCAGCTGTTTGGGCGCATTGGCAACAAGTTCCCTACCGCCGTCTCGTGGCTGAATCTGGTAGGATGGGAAACCGTCATGCTGGTAATTGCCGCCTTTGCCTTCCAGGGGGTATTAAGCCTGGCATTTCACTGGACCGGTGGGGCTACCCTCATTCTTTCATTGGCGGTGGTAACGGCGGCTGCCTTCTCGATCGCGTTCTTGGGCTACGCCACCATTGCCAAAATGCAAACCATTTTTGCCTACCTCTTCGGCATTCTTTCGGTTGGCGTGTTTGCCCTGCTGTTGCCGCATGTGAAGCAGGGATTCGTCAAAGTCAGGTTGACTGAAATGATAGAGCAGACGACTAACCCTTGACGACCGCAGTGGGACATTA
>NZ_JABBVZ010000098.1 GCF_012933365.1 Sulfobacillus harzensis
TAGGAGGTCGAGGCAAAAGCCCAAGGCAAATGGCGTAATTGTATGGAATCAAAATCTACGAAGCCTGGGACAACCTCCCGCTGACAAGTTTGCATCAACGTTTACCACTGCATCGACAACTAATCGGGTACGGCAACGATTCCTTGAATTTCGGGCCATAAGCAATTCCCAGACGGGGCTACAGTGAATTGATTTTCTCCAGGATCTTTTTCCTGCTGGGATTCGTGTACATCAGTGTGGTATGAATGTTACTGTGTCCGGCAATTGCTGCGACTTCATGGACATTTAATCCTTTCTCCAGTGCATTCGAGCAAAAGAAATGTCGTAAATCATGGGGAGAAATCGGTGGGTGAATACCCGTTCCTTCGCTGTACTTGACGAAGAATTTAAAAGCCGTGATCCGTGAGAGTTGTTGACTCCGGTTGCTCAGAAACAGGTAGGGACTGACATGGGCCAAACCGTATTGGCCCCGCTCCTGCTTCATATAATCACGGATCAACCGAACCAATTTATCGGACAAGAAAACTGTTCGAGTTTTGTTTCCTTTGCCGCTGCGAACAACCAATTCCCTCGATTCTAAATGGACATCGTGCAATTCGAGATGCAACGCCTCACTAATTCGCAATCCTGTGTAAGCCAGTAAATTCACGAGCGTATAGTCCCGCTTGTTTTGGCTTTCCAACACGGACTGAATAAAACGCTGCACTTCTTGTTCCGTATGTATTGCAGGAGACGCATACTGTTGTTGGATCTTTTTCTTATCATTCTTGTGAATGACGATGGTTGATTGAATTCCTTCGGACACAAGATATTCATTCCACGTGTGAAGACCCGCCATGCGGACATTGAAGGTCGCCGCACTGACGGTTTGCCGATTCAAATCCTCTTTGTATTCCGCCACGTTTTCGGCAAACAACTGGGAGGGGGCTTTACCGTATCGAGTGGAAAACCAAACCATGTACTTGGTTACGGATGTGATGTAAGACGTTATCGTGTTCTGGGATTTTCCCTGGACGACCAGGTGCTCGCGGAATCCCTGCAGCACGGGATCGCCGAATAAATTATGTTTCATGGGAACAACGCCGCCTTTATATCAATTATGTTTCATTACACCGTCCTATTATAGCGCACCGACTGTATGAATGAAACATAAATGCTATGATGTTTCTTTGCTTAAGATAGCGTCGGTGTCCCCTCTTGAACAATCGGCACATCAAATGCGAGCTCCGGTGGCTGACGATTGGGGTCAATCCGATATTTCCCAAACCGGTTGACGTGGGCCGTCAGGTAGGGACTCAGATCTGAAATCACCTCCTCATCATACGAATTTCCTTGTAACGTGTAGTCGTGAAGCACACGACTTAAGGCAAACACGTTGTAAAAGATGAGACAGTTAGAAACTAAGTGGTTGTATTTGATGATTTTCCGCTGTTTTTCCCGGTCGTTTTCTCCGATCATGCCGTCCCCGCCGAAAAACATCCATTTGGTAAAGCCGTTGAACGCCTCACTTTTGTTGGTGGCTTCTTGAATCGTACGCCGCAACTCTTCGTCCGCCAGATACTTCAGTAAAAATCGTGTACGAATGACATTCCCTAACGCCTGGAATGCTTGGTACAAGCGGTTTTTTCGGCTGTAGGTCCCCAGTTTGTTTAAGATGGTCGAGGGCGTAATGCGACCGGCTTTGATCGACATGGCTACTCGAAGCATATCCGGAAGGTGGGTTTCAATCAGTTCCCAATCGATCGGCGCGGAAGAAAACAGTTCATCGATATGCTGATACTTTGCGTCCTTGCTCGGTCGATAAAGGTCCAGATCATGCCAATTCCGGATCCGCGGCATGAGTTCAATCCCCAGCAAAAAGGAGAGGCCAAAAATCGGAGCACTTTGGCCTTGGGTGTCCGCGTGTAAAATATCCGGCTGAATATCAGATTTATTGTGGATGAGAATGTCCAAGATGTAGATCCCTTCCCAGACACCGCAGGGAATAAAATGACTGAATAATGCAATGTAGGTGTCCGACACGTGGTAATAACCGATTCCCCCGTATCCCCCGTACCGAATGTGATATTCCGAGAGTAAGTTCTGTTCATAGAGGTCCCACTTAGTCCCGTCGGCCGAGGCGCGTTCGCCGGTTCCCCAATATTTTGGAAGGAGAAATTTGTTGTAGGAGTTGAGAACATAGCGGATGGCCTCCTCCAAATTCTCTTCCGTGACGTGCCTTTGATTGATCCAGGCGATTTGTTTTCGATCCATGGTTCCCAAAGACCGCGCCGTTTGGGTCGGTCCCAGGTTGCATCCGTAACAGAACACCGTGGTGAGATAGCGCTGGTCCGGGTCTTCGAGCTTGGCGTCATGGCCCGAGATGGGACCGAAGAACCGTGTCCAATTCAACCAGTATTCGGTATCCGCCAGCATGTCCAGGATGTTGATCGGTTCCAAATTGTCGGCAATGTATCGTTCCAAGGCCTTTAGCCCTTCCGGAGCCGACTTCGCTTTCAATTTCGTGACCACCGCTTGGCCGTTTTCGATGCGTACCTGTTTGTTTTGTGGGAACGATAAATCGGTGTCATTGGCTACTCGTGCTAGGTCGGATCGAATGCATTCCCCAAAAGACGATCTATTTGAAGGCAAACCAGCCTGGTCACAAAATGCCTCAACGCCTTGCTCGTACTCCTCCCACGAGATCAATTGTTCGCGATAATCCGCATATTTCTCGCTGCCTTCAATACACAGATCCCCGGATTTGAGCTCCCGCATGACGTGAGTAAACACACACACTTCAAAGTGTCGGCGGTTGATTTCTTCCGGCATGGATTTTCTCTTACGTTGAGGGCTAATCCACCGCCACCAAGAATCCGGTACCCACGAGAGATCTACCAGGGGGACTCTTTCTGACTCATCTTTTCCCGATCCCTTCTTGACCATTTGGACGGTCGGAACCCAATCCGCTCGTGAGTGCTGATGGGATTGTAAGAAGGTAATGGCTTGCTCCATCAAGGTATCCTGGCTCGTGGAGCGCAGTCGAATGGAGTGGAGAATTTTAAACAAGGTGGCTCGATGACTCTTGTAGTGTCGCCAAAGAAATGGGTAATAGTTGTTGCCCGCATAACCCAGGTGGGATTCACAGTCTTCTAAAAGAGTCGCTGTTCGGTCACCAATGACATTTTTCAATGCCTCTACGCGTTCTTCGGCACTGCCTTCGGTTTGATAAGCCGTGAGAAAATCCCGGAGCGTCGCCACGAGTTCATCGGTACGCTTTTGCTGCTGAGATCGATACTGTTCCAAGGACTGTTTGCCTTTGGTGTGAATACGCATCATGCGCTTGATCAGCATTTCGCCGATATTGTCCTTGACTGTGGTGGACTGGACAAAAAGGAGTGCGATCGCGAGTGCATATCGTTTGTTCGGCTCCATCTCCAACATCCGTGCGGCATCTAACGTTTTCGCTTCCGCTGCCATTTGCTTGATCTTTCGCATGGAAACCCCCTGGAGCGCTTGCAATCCGGTCGTCTTGGTGCTGAGCCATCGATCATGGGAAACCAGATCTTTCAAGTGGGTTAAGGTGGGATTCCCCGCATCCTGTTTGATTCGATGCCACGGAGTATAGGGGGATTGGGCAGTGGTCTGGAATAAATCATCCACGGCTTTGATGGCGTCCGTATCCAGTGACTGAGAGATATTGTGATAAAGTTCTCGGTATGACTGGGCATAAATGTGACGGGCAGCCTCGGCCAATGTATTGAACGCGGGCAACTCAACATTTTGTTGGATCAGTTTTTCCATCGCGACATTGACCAAGTCGGCCGGCTCATCTTTCACTAACGCCACCTCAGCCATGGCATTGACCATGATTTGTCGGGCTTCCCGATCAAAAAATCGTATACCCAGGTAATCTCGAATCAATGCCCGGTGACGCTTATGCGTACCGGATGCGTGGTACTTGTTCCAACCGTCCGAAGACCGTAAAGGAATTCCCGCACACTGGGCAATATGATCCATGATGACCTCCGGAATCTCGGTAAGGGGCACGAAATACCCAAGCCGTTGGGATATTTTCAGCAGGACCAAGAGACCCAGGTGGGCCACATCGCCTCGAGTGTTCTGTTCCGCCCATATCAGTTCTTCGGGAGTAGGAGTATATATTTCGTTTAACTCTTTTTGTGAGTAGCTGCTTTTCAGTCTCGGATAAGCCGTTTCTCGAACACTGGGCAACTCTTTCACCCCCTTTGCCGACCGAACCCGCCAGTCAAAGCCGCAACTAAACCGGGAGATTCTATGTCGACTCGTGTCCAGAGAAGTAAACTTGTCGACATTCTAAATCCCGCAAAACCGCAATATGACGCCGTCCCCACTCACCCTGTCAGCAACGTTAGTTCCGAACCGTGGAACTAACGTTGTTGACACGACGGTCTATACTTACGGCGCAGGAAGTCCGAAGTCAGCCTATGAATGCATTGGTCTCCAGAGTTCTGCGCTGATACGAGTCGGTTGGAGTCTCTTATTTCCCCGTGCGACGGTTAATCACTTGGCGGCGGTGAATCCCGGAAGGTCCGCTGCCGCGATGAGTGTTCGGCACGTGATATGCTCTAAGAGGATGTTGGCGCTAATACGTCTCCATCCATAGCAGCGCGACGGACTTCTTCGGCCCTCCGCCCCCACAGGGTTCCGGCCACGATAAGCGCACCTCCAATTCCCGCCACTACCGATAAGGCTTCACCCCCGACGACGGCGAACACCGCTGCAAAAGCTGGCTCCAGGCCAAGCAACAAGGCGGCCCGCGCCGCGGAGGTGTGTTGAATACTGACCATTTGGACGACAAATGCCACGACCGTGCCAAAGACGCCTAAGTAGGCCGCGATCACCCAGAACAGTGGAGCATGGAGAACGGTCATGTTGTGGCTAGATGAGGTTGTGAGCACGCTCGCAACGCCACAGATCAGGAACACGGTGGTGAACTGGATCCCGTTCAATGCAATGATATCCATACGGTCGACCGGGACCCACCGCTTCGTCACGGTCATTTGGGTCGCGCGCAGGGCAGCGGCAATCAAGATTAGTCCGTCGCCGAGATTCAACGTGAACGGGCCTCCGTGCACGGACGTTACGAGCACGGTGCCCAAGACCGCCATCGCCATGGCTCCTATCAAGGGCCAGCGGATGCGATACCGTAGTAAAAGCGCCTCAACCCACGGAACCATCACTACGTTCAGGCTGATGAGAAACCCCGCATCGATCGCCGTGGTATGCTTAACGCCAAACGTTTCCGTGACAAAGATCCCCGCGAGAAACGCGCCGAGGCCCAGACCAGTGATCAGCGTCTGTCGGGTGGCCCGGCGTACATGACGCCAACCGTACACGTTGAAAGCGATCGCGGCGATGCCGAATCGAGCCGTGAGAAACCACAAAACCGGTGCGGCGATCACCACGGTTTTCGTCGTAATGTAGCTGGACCCCCACACAATGGCCACCAGCACTAAGAGTAGGTCCATGAGACCCGCCCGGTGTTTACGGGTTTGCGATGCATCTGATGTCATTCACCGGCCTCCACCGCAAAGGGAAGCGGCTCAAAGGTGGGCAACCCTAACCCGCGGAACGCCTGGAGTCGACGACTATCGCGCACGGCGAACGCTCGCTGAAGCCATCGGTCATACCCATCGTATCGGGCCTCAAATCCCGTCCGCGCGTGGGCCGCGAGCGCGTTATCAACAAGAATGAGGTCGCCGGGATCCAACACCACGCTGACGGTCTCCTGTAACAAGTATCTCTTTAATAGGCGGAATGACCAATCCGCTTCCGGACTCAGAGGTTCCATCAAGAAGAAGTCGATCGTCATATCCGGATCGAGCACGTGACCCGTTAAAATGGGTAGTGTCCGACTCCATGCGGCCCCGAAAGACGACGACGCTCGGATCCTAAAGAGCGGCCGTCGCAGGATTTCGATGGCATGATTCGGCAGTTTGGGCAAGACACGGCGGATACAAGCTGTCGCGGTCTCGGCTCGATGGTCATGATCGGGCCGTAAACCCAACAGCGCCACGTAGTCGGGGCGATAGGGATGAAATCCGTCTTCCGTATGAAATTCGAGGTAGGCCGATCCCGTATTCTCTTGCGTGTCTTCCTTCCCCTGGACGGGGATCACATCCTGCACGAGCGCCCCGTCTTTTTCGTCCGCATAACATAAAAGTTCTCCCAGCACCGACATGATCGTGAGCAAGACCCCTTCACTGACCCGGGTGCCTTTCTCAGGCGACGGACGGCCATCTTGAGGGGTCGGCGGTAAGGCTGCGTCTATTGGCAGGCCGCGAAACAGCAGTGTGCCGAATTCATTGGAGCGGGCCCGGAAGTCCAAGAGAATGGAGACAAGCCGGGACGGCAATCGGGACGCGGCTTGTTGTGCCCATGTTAAAATTTCTGGCGTAGGATTAAAGACATCAAACAGGGGGAGTTCCTCGACTACACCAGCCACAATCTCCCGTTCTTCAGCCGACAAAACGAGCGTCGGCACAAGACCTACGGAGTGTGTAGATGTCATCATGTCACGCGGTTCGAATTGTATTGCCATGGTATTCATTCCTCCTATTCGTTGCCCACCGTTCCAATGCGGTATTGACGAGCCAGAGAGCGATAAAAACTTTCAAGGGTGTAGGGTTGGAATTCGTCCGGAAAGGTTGGGATGGCTCCGGCGTGTAAGGAATCCGGCGCACGCCGCGCCAAGCAAAACGCCCCTTGATGGGATACGGACCACCGTACCTCGCCAGTAATCGGACGGTTTAGATTCTGAATGGCCAAATCCAGGCTCTGTTTGAGCGGCGAAAACCAACCGCCGAGACAGACGTGCCGGGTCCATTCGTCGTCCAGCGTGCGTTTGATCCGAAGTTCCTCCCTTGCTAGGATCTGCTCTTCAAGCAACGCGTGGCTTTCAAGAATCAGGTGGGCTGCCGGCGCTTCTCGGAGTTCGGGATTCTTGACGCCAAACACACCGTCTTCTAATCCTACAAAGCGCCCAATACCATAGGGCCCAAGCAATTGATTCAAATGGTCGATCAATTGCGAGAGAGGATAGGGGACACCATCGACAGCGACAGGCTGCCCTTGCTCGAACGCGATCGTAACGACGATCGGTGGCTTCTCCTCCATGCGCGTCCACGCAAACACCGATTCCACCGGAATGTCGATCGCGGGGTCCTCTAACGAATCGTTTTCGATCACCCGGGCCCAGAGGTTTTCATCAATGGAGTACGTCTGATGTAAGGTCCGCGGTGGCGCGATGCCGCGGTCGGCGAGGTATTGCGTCTTGGCTTCCCGTGAAATGTAATCGCCAAAACCGGGACACAGCAGATCCAACCTAGGGGCCAAGGAAAATATGGATAAGTTGACTCGGGCTGCGGTATTTTGATAGGGCGTGGCACTGTGGACGATCAAGGTGTGACCACGCTCCGTAGCCAGCCGTACGGCCTCCTGGGCCATCAGCGGCCGGGTAAAACTCGACGACAGGGGAAAGTTGCCATTGTATCGAGCGTTGGCTCGAATACCCGCTGCCAAAAACTCGTCAGCCAGCCGGTCCCGCCCATCAACCACAATGAGGTCAAGCCCGTACGACTTGACCTCTTCTAGGCTCGGCAAGGCTGATTGTCCCACATTCACCGTGAGCGCGGTCACCGCAATGTCCATATCCCGTAGCCTCTGAGCAGTATAGAGACTGTCGAGGCCGCCCGAGTATAATAAGACAGCGCCTGTCACGGAACGGTCGACGTCCGCAAACGTGGAGAGAACACGCGACATTTTATCACCCCTTTACGGAGTAATATACTAATATATTTGGTAGATTTTAGGCAACAAATAGGAGGTAGATTGGTGATGCCAATTCCACCACGCATCCCACCGGTCCCGCAACACTCGTCGAAATCGTATGCCATGGAACTGCTTCAGCGTTGGATTATTGACGGCACCTTGGGAGACGGGGAGCGGATATCCGATGCGGTCATCGCCGAAGCGCTGGGCATTAGTCGCACGCCCGTCCGCGAAGCGTTACTCATTCTGGAAACGCAAGGGTTCGTTGAGATGCGGCGTGGGCGCGATACCCGTGTCCGCGCTGTGCAGGCGCGGGATCTTTATCAACTGTATCCGCCCCTAGCCGCCTTGCAACGAGCTGCAGTCCGGTTGGCCTTGCCCAGAATGACCTCGCGCATCCTTGACGAGCTCCGAGAAATCAATGGCCGCTTTGCGGAGTCTCTCAAGGAGCATGATGTCTTCAAGGCCATGGAGCATGACGAAGAGTTTCATGACCTCATTGTCGAGACGGCCGAGAACCATTATATAACCGCCTTCGTCGGGACTTTGCAACTTCACATTCGACGCTTGAAGTATCGATTCTTCACCCACGCCTTGCCTGGCGATGCGTCCGTTCTAGAGCATGAAGAGCTGATTCGTGCGTTCGAAACGAAAGACCTCGATCGCCTAGGAACAGTGATGGAGGCGAACTGGCTACGGCCGATGTATGAGTTGGCTCAGGCCCTCGACATAGACGATATAGCATCTAGCGAAACGGCAGGCCCGCTTCTGTAAAGGGGCTTGTGGACCCGCAAATAGTCGGCGACCGAAACCTGTTTACCGTCACGGAGCACGGCGCAGCAAGGACGGCGGCAGAAGGAGGGAGGGGAGCGTTCGTGAGCGAACGGGCTGAGGAAGCGACTTAACGGAACATTCTGTCCAAATTGCCGATGGGCCGGGGTTGAAGGCCGCCATGCCTTGGTCGAGGACGGTCACTCAAGCCGGTGAAAGACGTGCTGCTTCGCCTGAATGGACTAACGCGCTAACGGCCGTCCGCCCGCCAAGGGGTGGGGACATTGGATCCCGTCGGCAAACCAACACGACCGTCGTTGTGCCCCACTCCCCAGAGTGAGTCGCAGCTGCGTCTATGTGTTACATTGGGCAGTCGGGGTGTGCAGCGGAACAACCCCTTATAATTCGTCGGCGGATTTACTTGTCTTATGGTCCTATGGCCCGAAATTCAAGGAATCGTTGCCATACCCCAGTCAGAATGGCGCTTGTGTCTCAGATGGGTAAACCCATCTGAGACACATGGCATACCACGGGTTGTCGCCGTTTCTATTGTATCGTATGCTTGTCTCATTAATCATACCGGAAAGTGAGCGAAACCGCATGATATACGGCTATGCCCGGGTCAGTTCGACCACTCAAAGTTTGGACACGCAAGTCGCGCAATTGAAGGCGTACGGTTGCCAGAAGATCTTTCAGGAAAAGCTCTCGGGCCGCTCACTACACTATCGGGCACAATTCACCGCGCTATTGAGTCAAGTCGGCGCGGGCGATGTGCTGGTCGTCACGAAACTGGACCGCTTTGCCCGCAGCACGCAAGATGCGCTCAATACCATGGCCACACTGGCCGGGCGCGGGGTCTCGCTCGTTGTGCTGAACATGGGGGGCGATGTGGTCGATACGTCGACGGCGATTGGCAAGCTCGTGATTACCGTCTTGGCCGGGATTGCCGAATTTGAGGCCGATCTGATTAAAGAACGTCAGCTCGAAGGCATTGCGGCCGCCAAGGCTCGGGGCGTGTATAAGGGACGCCCCCGGACCTATACGGTGCATCACAAAGGTTTAGCGCATGCGCTGGAACTCTTGGCCGCACGGGACACCAATCACCTGACGGTGAACGATATCTGCGCCATGACTCAAGTCAGTCGGGCCACGCTCTATCGCCTGGTGCGACAAACCAATGGCGGTAAGTAACCCCGCATACTTACGGGAGGCGCAAGAGGTGCAGCGGTGCTACTCTAGGGTTACTGACGGAGTGGGGTTGTCGTGGCATGAGGCGGTTGCCCCGCGTTGGACGACCACTGGCCCATGACGATACCAACGATAACTAGTGCTGTTGCGAATAGGTCAGCAAGGGTGATGGATTCCCCGAGAAGGACAAAACCCAGACCATAACCCATGATTGGGGTTAACAGCAACCAGAAACTCGCTCGCCGGGTACCACCTCGTTTAAGCAAGTGGAACCAAAGTAACATAGCGCCAATCGATACCGCACCGGCAAGCCACAATAGGGAGCCCCATAAGAATCCATTCCATTGCACAGGCTCGGCACCCTCCGTGACCAGGGCGATGGGCCAGAGAAGGGCGGCCCCAGCGGCCAGTTGCCATGTGTTGATTACCGCAGGGCTTAAGTTGATTTTGCTGGTATTAAACAACACACTACCGGCCGCCATGGCGGCCTGACCGAGCAGAAGCAATCCGATTCCCCATAACGGGGTTCTGAAATGAACAATGGCCTGCCAAGCACCCACGACCAGGCCCCCCGTGGCCACGGAGAGACCCAGCGCCTGCACTCTCGAGACTGGCAAGGCCAGGATCACCTGTTCCATAATAAGCACCATTAAGGGATTTACCGAAACGAATAAGTTGAATAGCCCTGCCGGCACCACGCTGAGAGCTAAAAACGAGGCCCCCAGGTATACAGTGGTATTCATCCCGCCGAGGAATACCAGGGTGGTCCACCACGCCCTCGGGGGAATGAGGGGTTGCCGTAAGAAGCACCGACCACCCATCAACGCCAACCCCGCAATGGTGAACCGCAGGCTTGCCAGGATCAATGGCGGAGCAGACCGCAAACCAAATTTCGTGGCGATGGCGGCCGAGGCCCACAATATCACATACGCCAGAGCTTCCGCGGTCAGCATACCGGGGCCTGGGGATGGGCGAGAATCGCGAACACGAGATGTCCCACACGATGCCCTTGTCGCCATCGGCTCCATGCTTCATGGGCGCTGATCCATGGCCAGACTGCGGTCAGTTCCTCCACCTGTAGCCAGGACACGGGACCCAAGAGCTGCACGCCGGGAACGATATCAGCACCATCCAAATCGACAAAACGAAATACCACACCATGCTCCGCTTCTGCCCATCGATAGCCCGACAATACCTCCTCGGCTTCGGTCTGCTCTTTCAAACCGACCACTAACACCTGGTGCCGATAGCCAGCGGATTCAAAGAGGTGATCGAGGACGGAAACCGGAACGCGGCCTCCGATGCTGCACAACACGTGCCCCGTCGGAGACAGGAAATTGAGCGATTGACGGAGGATATCATGGTGGCTGGAGAGCAAATATTGGGCAATCGGCGCGTCTACCACGGTTTCCACAGCGCGTGCGAAATACGTCGCAGATAAAATGTCTTGTCGGTAATCAAGGGGTTTATAGGCAGGAATGTTTGGAAGGTTCTCGTAAATCAGGTCCGCTTTGAAGCCCGGAGAGAGAGCGGTTAGCATGTCGCTCTGCAAGACGTCAACCACGGGATGCGGTTCCGGGATTCGGACGTTGTGCTCAATGTTGCGATGGGCTAACTCCGCGACTTGCTCGTGGATGTCGAGCGCGACAATGTGCTGCGGCCGGAGAATATGTGCGGCACCAATGGCATCCAGTCCCACCCCGGTGCCGACGGTCACAAATGCATTCACCGGGCAGCGCCCGGTCTCTCGAATAAGACGAAACGCTGCAAAGGAAAACTCCAGCCAATCCCCACGAATCTCACGTCGCGGCCCATAGGAATGTTGGTTATAGTCGAGTTCGACGTACGGGTAAGGCCCACGGCGAAAGTAGGGCCACACCATCAGTTTAGTCATCACGACCCTCTTTTCTGGTAGATTGTAACAATTATGTTCTAACCTTATGGACTTCGTCAACAGGTTAGAACACTCCAATCTGCCAATCGGTCAAACCCTTTGTATAATGGGGATGAAGGAGGGTTCTCGGGTGAAGCCAGAGTTTACTGCACTGGGGGGGACGCTCGCGATCGACTTTGTGAACACCGTCCAATGGCATGGAGGCACGGTGCATGATGTGCTTATGTCGCCCACGGACCTTAACGAATGGCTTCAATTTATGGTGGATCACGAACAGTTGACGTCAGCACAATACCGGAGTGTCACAATAGTGCCTATGACGTCGGATGATCTGGCGCTTCTTAAAAGCTTTCGGACCGTTGGCCGAGATTACTTATCGGGTGGGTTGGCGGAAGGTGATTTTGTCGAGCACTTACACCGTGCGGCGGAGGATACACCACTCATCTTGCGCCTGGATCGCACCCATGGCGGATACGCTCGCGTGGCGATGCCGGTTGACGGAGGTTCCCGCGGACTTGTAACGTTACTGGCCGCCGATTGGATGCGACTCTTCGCAGAAGGAATTGTGTCACGGATTAAAGCGTGTGCCAATGCGCGGTGCTTAGCTTATTTCGTCGATGTCAGCGGCCGGCGCAAATGGTGCTCCATGGCTGACTGCGGGAACCGGATCAAAAATGCGCGTTACCACCAACGGCGACAAGGCATCTAATACACCAATACAGAAACGCAAGCTAATTGGCTATTAATGAGGTCCCGAGGCGGGTAATCCTTATTCCGGTTTTTGGTTCCAATGCTCGTATGATGACACCATGTCAACCCGGCCGGCCTAATTTCTTTTGGGGCCATGCGAGGTCGGTCGTCAAGGTCGGC
>NZ_JABBVZ010000099.1 GCF_012933365.1 Sulfobacillus harzensis
TTCGGAAATGTTTTCCAGACACCCGTAGTGTACCCACTACGGATCCGGGAGCCCGACTGGTGTCATCATTCTATCTACACAAACCCCTATCCTCTGCGCAAATCCAGTGGGTTCAATCGAAGATGGCATCGTTCGATCAAGAAGTGCAAAACGGCACTGTACCCGCCCCTGTTAGCAACGCAGCCATTCCATCGGGATTGTTGGCTACAATTCCGGGGTCAGCGCCAACTGGTATGGCAAGTCCGCTCAGCACGGGTGGGATGGCATACAGCTGGTACGTGAGCAATAACCCTTATTATCTATCGCTGTCACGATGGTACGGTACACTATATGTAATGAATCGCGGAGGAACAGCGCGTCTCCTCGATGCAGTGAATGCCATTTCGACGGGAATCTCGCTTGGTTCCGCCGTAGCAGAGTTCATTCCATTTGCCCAGGGCGTTGGCCTCGTGAGCGGCTTGATTGGCGCATTGGGGTCAACTGCGGCAGCCGTTGTAAATCAAGTGAACCAAAATGGCGGTAATTTTGGGGTCAACTTTCCAGCTGTAGGTGGCGCTATACCTGTCAATGTTAGCGCCAACGATCCGTACTAAGCCCAGGGTCGCTGACTAATGCACGAAGGCGACTTTCAGGACGAATAAAAGTAAGTAGTCCTTTCCGAGCGGTGGGGATGGGGAGTTTGTGGCCCATCCTCTCGCATTGGGAAAAATAGGAGGTCTGTCTATGTGGGAGACCATCTTAGGAGCCGTCGTATTCGGATTTCTGTGTATTCGATATCTGTTTTTTCACCGTCAGGCGCGTCGGCGAAATTGGTACATTATCGTGGGTATTGTAACGGGACTCGCGAGCATCGGATGGTTAATCCGCTTAGGACATCTGCTTGGGCTCTGGTCCTTTTACCTGTAATGGCTCACGATTGGTGTCTCACCTAACAACAAGGATGTGGGGAACCATGTCCTTGTATTGTTCGGCCAGACCCAAAGACCGTGAATTAATCGCCACGGGCCAATCGCCGGTTACACGTGCCGGCGATTGGCCCGTATGGTATAGTGACTTTGTAATACCAGCACCACTTATGCCCTCATTGCCTATAAAGGCATGAGACGCACGGACGAGTAAGCTCGACCGCGACATCTACTATCGGTTACGACTGATAGGCTTTCGACATCACCCCCCCAAAGTGCGATTGCCATCTGAAGTCCGAAATATGGCGGGTTCCTCCTTCCATCCTAGCCAGCCATTTACGAGGCCGACAGCCGCACCCCGTCCACGCTGTTGCACTCTCCTTGATGAGGAGATATAGTTAAGCGGAGACTTATCCTCATATTTAAAAGGAGAGCTCTCCGTTTGTCAAGTTAGGGACTGACATTGAGGAGGCGAACCCGCGATATGAACGAATCCTACCCGCGTTCCGAGCGTCGTGATGCGGCCGAAAATCGTCAGCGCATCCTGACCACGGCCCTTCAACTGTTTGAGCAACAGGGCGTCGACCATGTGAGCATGAACCAGATTGCCACGGCCGCGCGAATTGGTCCGGGAACGCTCTATCGCCGCTACCGAAACAAAAGCGAGTTGTGTTTGGACTTGATTAAAGACAGCCTTGTTTCGCTGTTCGACGACATCGACGCCTACTTGGCACAGCATCAGACAATGCCGCCGCGTGATCGTCTGAAAGAGGTGCTCCGGTTGTTTATTAGCTACCGTGAAAGAAAACTGCAGTTGCTAGCCGGGGTCGAGGAAGGCGCATCGGTAAATGGACCGCGGTCTACCATGCAGAGCCCGCTCTACGTCGAACTCCATGAAGTGATGGTCAATCTCTTCCGCGAAATGGGATTAACGGGCGAGACTGGTTCCAACGGTGTGTTCCGGGCTGACATGCTACTGACGGCCCTTAAGAATGATGCGTATGTATTCCAAAGAGACGTACGCGGATATTCGCCCGATGCCTTTTTGGAACAACTCCGTTTAACATTTTTTCCAGATTAAACTACGGCACCACCCGCATTAGCGTGGTGGTACCCGTCAGATCTCAGATTGGAACGCCGAGCTGCCGACACCTCCGGCTCCCAGCGCGCTGGACGGGACCGTCATAACCGGCAACAGTAGCTCACGGCCAACGCGCCCTACTTTTTCTCCTTATATAACCAATTTTTCACGGATACCGGGCGTCCATCGGAGCGGAGTGTGGCCCTCTGATCTGGCCGCCCTAACCGCCATGCTTAACCATAGTCTTACCGATCAGCTTTCCCAGGTCAAAGAGCTGACCTGTCGCGAGACTGGCACGAAGTCCCGTGTCTCCGCCTTTGATGTACACCCGATGGGTGTCCCATAACCCGCGGCAGATGGTTTCAGCCTGCGAGGTGGTGATGCTGACAGGCCCCGGTCCCAACAGTGGAGTGGATACCCCCGAACCGGCGTCGCCAGCACGAAAAGCTGCCGTTAGTTCTTGATAGTGGGCTATCATGGCCGTTTCGGACCACTGTGACCGAAACTCAATGGTCTTCGCCAATCCCGCGTTCCGTAGTCGAACCGCCATGCCCCATCCCGCCGCTCCATCCGCTCCTGCGCCTGGTTTCGGAGTTGGGGTACCCCGGGTCCTACGGTCGGGGGAGGCATACGTAGCACTCGACATCGGATGAATGGACCGAGCCAGACCGGAGCTTGTCGTCATACACTGCGACACGCCAAGATTCCAGCCTGCGTGTTAACCGTGGCGGATAAGCCGCACCAAAATGCGGCCGCCGCGGGGGGTTCGGGGCGTATCGGCCAGCGCGCACAGGACTTCTTCAAGACTGTCCGTCGCTAAGCGCATCTCCCCGAGCTGCTTGCGCAATTCGTGGGCGACGGCTGCTTGCCATTATCCCTGACGAACTCCGGTCTGTTCTGCAATGAGTGCCATGAGCAGGAGATGGGCACATTGCGCTACCAGCCTCTGCTCTGCCTCGGTGGGGCACAGGATGCGAATTGGCCATGGCCAGGCGGCGATAAAAAAGCCTGTGCCTATTCGGATTGCGAAGGCATTGATGCCTCGACCGCGCTTTGCATGTCGCTACCGCCCGGCATTGACTTAACCGATTCTCGGGCAATAAAGTCCGGCGTATAAATTTTGGAGGATACCGGCTGCCGATTGATCAGACGGATGATCATTTTCCCGGCATCGAGACCCATCTGTTCTTGGGGGTGGCGAATGGTTGTCAACGCCGGACTAATAAACGGGGAAAACAAATAATCGTCCACACCGATAATGGAGACGTCCTCTGGGACGCGTAGACCAATTTCCTTAATAAATTTTATGACCTGAATGGCCAGCTCATCGTTATAACAGACCACGGCGGTAGGAGCCAGGTCCGACCGGGTAAGACTGGCATACAACTTTTTAAACAAGTTGATCTTATTTTCTCCGGTTTGATAAAGCATAATTTCACTGAGGTTCGCGATCTCGGGATGCGCCTGATACGCTTTGATGAAGCCATTCATCCGACCCATGCCTTGCTTGTCGTCCACTTTAAAGATGCCGAGGATTTGCTGATGCCCGTGGGTAATGAGATAGTGTGTCGCCATTTCCCCCGTGTGAACGTCATCCATAATTAAATAGGGCGCGTCCAATCCCTCGTAGACCGCATTGATATAGAGCATGGGAATGCCCTGGGATCGGATGCTCTCGTAGATGGCGTAATTCTCGTTCGCCAGGGCACTTCGGGTGGGCTCAATAATAATTCCGGACAAGGGATTCGATAAGAGATTGGCTAAGCTTTTCCGCTCTTTGTCCGGATTATTCTGCGTGCTGGCGAGCAATACCGTGTATCCCAAGTTGGACACATAGTTGTCAATGCCAGCAATGATATTGGGAAAGATATAATCGGCAATATGCGTGGTAATCACGCCGATAGTCTTATTGTCACCGCTAGGGCGGGGCTGACTCTTCCAATCATTCACAAACATGCCCCGACCTTGGATGCGGTACACAAAATTTTCTCGTTCGAGCTCCCCGATGGCATGGCGAATCGTAAACCGACTCACATGATAGGTGGCCATGAGCTCGGACTCTGTGGGCAACTTATCATTCACTTTATAGACGTCGGCGAGAATTTTATCCGCAATATCTTGCTTCACCAATTCGTGTTTCTTTGGCATCTTCGGCCCCTTCACTACCCTGCTGGAATGAGGGCCGTGTACCGTCCACCGGGTCGTCAGAGGCATTGAATCGCCATGGACTCGATGGGAAGCCCTGCCCGATAGCGCTGCATAAACTCGGCATAGCCTGCGACCCCAGCCGGATCCGGGTTCAACGTGACGCTATCGGGATTCCGGAACACCTCGCGATCTAAAAAGTCGGCAAGGTCCTGCGTCGGCCGTTCTGCCTTAGCATACTCGGCCAGGAGAGCCATCCCCCACGCGCCACCTTCACCCGCGGTACTCGTCATCACCGTCACGGGCGTATTGAGCGCGTTGGCTAAGACCTGCTGCCCAATGCCTTGCGTTTTGAGCAACCCGCCTTGCGCCACAAAGACGTCGGCTTCAACCCGCTCCTCCGCTTTCAGAATATCCATTCCCATTTTAAGAGGGGCAAATGCCGCATACAAGTGCGTTTGAATAAAATTTGCGAGAGTAAACGGTCGATTCGGATCCCGGACGAAGAGCGGTCGCCCAGCGCTCATCTGCGTGATATTTTCTCCTGAGAGATAGCTATAGTTGACGAGGCCTCCGCCATCCCGGTCGGCGCGCGCGGTTGCCAAAAATAGTGTGTCATAGAGACGCCCGGTATCGAGGTGAACGCCCAGGCGTTCGGCAAACTCTTTAAATACACTAGCCCACGCATCAATATCGGATGAACAATTGTTACTATGCACCATCGCCACTGGAGCGCCGCTGGGGGTGGTGACGACATCAATGTCCCGATACACGTTATTCAGGGGCTGATCTAGGACAATCATTGAGAACGCTGACGTACCCACGGAGATATTACCGGTCCGCTGGCGAATACTGTTCGTACTGACCATTCCCGTACCGGCATCTCCTTCTGGTGGCGCCATGATGCTCCCCGCACGCAGGCGGCCGCTCGGGTCCAGCCGACGCACCCCGTCCTCCGTCACGGTGCCGGCGGGCTGGCCCGCGCGCAATACCGTCGGCAGGATGTCGCGAATGGACCACGGATACGGCTGCACGCTGTCGAGCGTATTGAACCGTTCTAAAAATGCGTCCACATAGGTACCCGTAGCCTCATCGATGGGAAACATCCCCGATGCATCTCCAATCCCAAGCACTTTCTGCCCCGAGAGTTGCCAGTGCACATACCCAGCCAACGTGGTAAGAAACCGAATGTGGGGAACATGGGACTCGCGGTTTAAGATCGCCTGGTACAGGTGCGCGATGCTCCACCGTTGAGGGATATTAAAGCGAAACAGATGCGTCAACGCCTCCGCCGCCGGCCCTGTCGTGTTATTCCGCCAGGTGCGAAACGGGGTCAATAGCTCGTCCTCTGCCGAAAACGCCAGATACCCGTGCATCATGGCACTCACGCCGACCGCGCTGATGTGCGTTAAGGGCAAGTGATACTTGCCCTGCACATCGGCGGCAATCTGCGCATAACTCCGTTGAATGCCATGCCATACCTCGTCCAAAGGATACGTCCATAGCCCATCCTCGTATCGATTCTCCCAGACATGACAGCCCGTGGCCACCGCATTAAAGTCCGCGGTGATTAAGACGGCCTTGATTCGCGTCGATCCCAACTCGATCCCCAGTGATACCTGCCCCGTACGGATCGCCTCGGATGTCTCTACTAAATTCATACGCTATCCTACCTCCCCACTTCGACGACGGGAACGGACTTTTTCCCGCTGATTTGCTCAATCTCCTCCAAGGTGTGGCCCCGCGTTTCCGGAACGAAGGCCCGGACAAAGAACACGCCGAGGAAGCAAATCACCCCAAAGATCGCAAAAACGGCTTCTTGCGACATCGAAGCCGTCATGATGGGGAAGAGCAGACCCACTAAAAACGATCCGATCCAGTTAAACGACGAGGCGAGGCCCGAGGCCCGCCCTCGAATCACAAGCGGGAAGATTTCGCCGACAATAACCCAGGTCAGTGGAGCCCATGTGAACGAATACAACGCCACATAGATACTCAGGAACACCACGATTAACATCGGATTCGCCTGGGGCACAAGGATTTTAAGGATCGCCGGGAGGATGAACGATAGCGCCATCACCGTGCCGCCGACGGTTAAGAGGCTCCGGCGATTGAACTTGTCGGCAATTAGCAAGAAGAACAGCGACCCCAGCACGAGAATGACTCCTTGAATCACGGGCCAGAGCAGGGCGGACGTCGCCGCATGCCCGGTTGCTTTGTTCACGATTAGCGGGATGTAATAGAAAATGGCATTGGCTCCCTGGAATTGCTGAAAAGCGGCAACGCCCACCCCCGCCACCACGAGATAGCGATATTTGCCGCCAAACATCCCGATTAACGACGTGTCCTGGTGGGCCTGTCGCTCTTGCTGAGCGGTGTCTTGGATTTGCGCAATTTCAGCCTCGATGGCTTCTGCGCTTGGCCGGATGTAACTCAACACGGTGCGGGCATCGGCCATGCGATCATTTTTCACTAAAAATCGCGGAGACTCCGGCAATCGCAACACCCCCGCAAACAGGACTAAGGCCGGTACGGCCGCCAGCCCCAACATGAAGCGCCATGCAAAGGCTTCCGGCAACCCTTTGAGCACAAAGTCCGCAATATAGGAAATCAACATGCCGGAGACGATCATCGTTTGATTAATCCCGGACAAGCGTCCGCGCAATCGAGCAGGGGCCATCTCAGACATGTACGCGGGGACCAAGGCGGAGGCCGCACCGACCGCCAGCCCCAAGAAAATCCGGACGCCGATCAGATAGCCCGCTCCATCATACGGAGCTAATGCGGACAACACTGACCCGACCACGAAAATGAGCGCTGCAATCAAGATGGATGTCCGCCGGCCGATCCGATCGGCGAGCTGCCCCGCTAAGGCACCCCCAAAGATGGCGCCAAACATGACGGCGGACGTAATCCATCCCAAGGTGGCTGCACTATGTTGCAGATGCCAATCGGTTTCAAGAAATGGCAGCGCTCCCGTCATGACCCCAATGTCATACCCAAACAGGATGCCGCCAAACGCGCCGAAAAAATAGATGAATCCGCTGGGTACGCGACGTTGTTCCTGCGTCATGCTCATTCCCTCCTGCGTGTTTCCTTGACTTGAGAGGTGGTTGCCATCGTCAATCACCTGCAGGCTAGCACTGTTGTCCGTATAAATCAATATCATATACACTAGTCCGGACAAAATGATTTACCAGAATTTTGTGTTCTCGCCGTACACGAAGGGCTCTTCATCATCCGGCGACGTGGCAGACCGCGCACCACGCACGAGTGGAACTCGCGTACATGGGAACGTGCAACGCATCGTTCTGTTCGTACGATGAGGCGGACCATGTTGAGCCTTGGTTGACTTGTCCGTATAAACGCTATAGCATGACGCTGTATTCGGGATTATCGCTGTCGCACCCATTGATGAGCGAGCAAAGGACTGAGCGGTCGATGTTAGAAGACCTGAAGCAAATGGTTTACGAAGCCAACATGCTGTTGCCCAAACATCAGCTTGTGACTTTCACCTGGGGCAATGTCAGCGGGATTGACCGGGAGCACAACTTAATGGTCATCAAGCCGAGTGGCGTCGAGTATGAGGATCTTACACCGGACAAAATGGTGGTCGTCGATCTGGCGGGTCATGTGGTGGAAGGTGACTGGAATCCATCGAGTGACACTCCGACGCATTGCGTGCTCTATCAGCACCTACCGACCGTAGGCGGAATTGTGCACACACACTCCCCGTGGGCGGTTGCATTTGCCCAAGCGGGTGTGGATATTCCAGTGGCCGGAACCACGCACGCCGACACGTTCTATGGCCCCATACCCGTGTCGCGGCCGATGACGGCCGATGAAGTAGCCACGGATTACGAACGGCAGACCGGAACCGTTATTATCGAAACGTTTCGGTCGCGCGATATTGACCCCGATCAGATACCGGGTGTCCTGGTAAATGACCATGGACCGTTCACTTGGGGGCAATCGGCCTTACAGGCCGTCCATCATGCCGCCATCTTGGAGGAAATCGCCAAAATGGCCTACCACACCTGGCAACTTAACCCGCAGGACATAGCGATTGCCCCGCATCTTCTCGATCGGCATTATTTGCGTAAACACGGACGCGACGCCTATTATGGCCAAACCCGCCACAGGTAGCGGGTTCACGTTTTATTAGGAGGGATGTCACATGTTAGCGCTCCGCCCCTACGAATTTTGGTTCGTGGTAGGGAGTCAGCATTTATACGGGGAGGATGTCCTGACCCAAGTAGCCAACGACGCCACGGCGATGATTGCCGAAATGAATGAACAGGGTCGACTTCCGTATCCCATAGTGTTTAGAACAGTGGTCACGACGGCCGACAGCATTACGCAAGTCGTGAAAGAGGCCAACTATCAGGACCATGTGGCCGGCCTCATCACCTGGATGCATACGTTTTCGCCAGCGAAAAATTGGATCCGCGGCACCACGCTCTTGCAAAAACCCTTACTCCATCTGGCGACACAGTTTCTGGATCATATCCCATGGGATACCATAGACATGGATTACATGAACCTACATCAAAGTGCCCACGGCGATCGGGAATATGGTTATATTAATGCCCGCCTCAAGAAAAATAACAAAATTGTCGTCGGACATTGGCGTAATCCGGAGGTTCAACATCAGATTGCTAAATGGATGGATGTTGCCGTCGCGTACAACGAAAGTTTTGGGATTAAAGTCGCCCGGTTTGGTGACAACATGCGGCACGTCGCGGTCACTGAAGGCGACAAGATCGAGGCCCAAATTCAATTCGGGTGGACGGTCGACTACTTCGGCGTCGGGGATTTGGTGGCTGAGATGCGCGAGGTGTCCCCTCAAGCGATTGAAGAGACGTTAACGGAATGCCGACAGACTTACGAGTTTGCCTATGGGGACACCGATCCGGCATTTTTTGACGCCCAAGTGCGCGAACAGATTCGCATGGAAATCGCCTTGCGCAACTTTCTCAAGCGGGGCGGCTACTCAGCATTCACGACCAACTTTGAAGATTTATGGGGGTTAAAGCAACTGCCGGGTATGGCCGTGCAGCGGCTCAACGTCGAGGGTTATGGCTTCGGCGCTGAAGGGGATTGGAAAACCGCAGCCCTCGATCGTCTACTCAAAATCCTCGGACATAATCAGAAAACGGGCTTTATGGAAGACTATACCTATCATTTGACGCCCGGCCGCGAAGAAATTTTAGGGGCTCACATGTTAGAGGTAGACCCGACGCTGGCGAGTACACCTATCCGTGTCGAAGTCCACCCCTTAGCCATTGGGGGCCGTGAAAATCCCGCGCGGTTAGTCTTCGATGGAGCGGACGGCGATGCCATCAACGTCACGGTGTCAGATTTCGGAGACCGCTTCAAAATCATTATGTATGAGGTGGTTGGAAAAAAGCCAGACGTGCCAGCACCCCGTCTCCCGGTTGCGCGTCAGGTGTGGACCCCGAAAGCCGGCCTCTATGAGGGTGTGCGCCAATGGATCCAAAATGGAGGCGGCCATCACACGGTCTTCTCAGCTTCGGTAACGGCGGGCCAGATGGAAGACCTCGCCAAAATGGTGGGGGTTCCGCTCATCAACATTCGCTGATCCGGCCAGCGAATGTTGCTCCCGGGTGAAGCCTGCGCTATGCAGGCTTCACGGCGTTCGTGAGCCCGGGGTTGCGGACATCGTTTCGGCGCTGTCATCGAGACTCGCCGCGCGATAGCCCGGGGCAGCGAAGCTCGCCTTTCTCAGGCCATACGCCCTTCGACGATCGGGTGACCACGTAGGCACCACGGGCGTGAAGGTAATGGACGCGGCTCCTCATTCCTGGGACCGCTGACGGCAATGTCATGGAAAATGTGGTAGGGAGTTACCTACATCACCGCGGGCATGCGACGCGGTCAACTGAACCTCGTCGGCAAAGGTGACAAACGCCGGCAAGTGGCGCTGCCGACGGCCACGCATGCGTCCTTGATGGCGTATCGCGCGGTTCGCCCTCCCACAGAGCTCACCACATTCTTTGTGACCCAGCGCCGCGTCCCCAAGGGCCAGACCTTTCCCATTAGACCGTTAGCACCCCGGGAAATTCAGCGCCGTATCCAGCAGTATGCGGCCCAAGCCGGGTTACCCGTTCAGCTCACGCCCCATAAGTTGCGCCATACCTTTGCGACGGCGTTATTGGAAGCCAGCATGGACATCCGCATCGTTCAGGAAGCGCTCGGGCACGCGCATTTGTCGACCACCGAAATTTATGCGCATGTCAATGTCGCCACCCAAAAGGAAGCGGTCAACCGTCTTCCGTACTTTACCGGCAATCGGCATGATCACTGATGGGGGACAATGCTTGGGCGAAACCCTATGGCACCCGTCAAGAGATGGGTCCAAACGATCCCGGCGCCTATCGGTCGTTTCGGGGTCCCCGTTGGTATGATCCACCGAAAGGCCCCGCGGACGATCAGACTCCGGAAGTGCCGAACGAGACGCAAACGCGAAAGGGGAGGGGAGGCGAGGTGACACGCCAATCCTCGGGATTTGGGAATAGCGTCGTGCCCCGCGAATGATCCCCCGTCGCCTAAGGAGCAGACAGGAGAACCATGGGCCGCTTTTTCTCGACGCTTTGGTCCGCATAGGGAAATGGTGTAAGGACAACGTCGCCAGCTCTATAGATCGTTGTAGACGTCGTCACGAGGATTATCCCATTCGGCTTGCAGGTGGCGGACCATGGTCCGATACCAACCCTTCCTCCAGCCGTTCCAAGAACGCGCGTTGATCAGAATCGGGCAATCGGTGGAACGCTTCTGACAGCCGCTCGACGGATTCGCTCATTACCAGAGCCCCCCAATCCGCAGATTAGTGATGGCCCCATTCTAGCATGGCCGATAAGATTATAACCGCTCGGAAGTTGCGCTCGGCGATGGTGCACGCTAGCGCAATAGACCTGTCCCCGCGAGATTAACCCATCGGCACCCTCGGACATCTTTTCACGTACGGGAACCATAGCCCTGGCCAGTCTGGTGACCCGAGCTAACGCGCCTGCGTTGCCACCACAGGGCAGGATCGTGCTCTCACTGCAGCCGCCGGGTTTTGCCCGTGGAACGACCGGCGCGCCTCGACGCAGGCCGCATTCCGACGATCAGACCGGCGACTATGGGTGACATACCTCACGCCGCCAGGCTTCGAATCGCCGGAGTACCCGGGCTTCTTCGGCCCCCCGAGGCCCACCCGTGCTCATAGCATCTCCCAACGAGCCGGCCAGCACCCGAACACGCCGGTCTGACAAGCCCTGCGCCCGCAAGGCCGTCAGCCAAGCATCCACGGCATGCCCCAGCGCCTCTTCATCAGCGTCTATGTCCTGCATAAGGCCTCCCTCGGTCCTATTTCCCGTTAGTGTAGCAGTCGGGGGATACAGGATTCCTATCCTACATTCGCCGGGAGTAATTCATAGGATACCGCTCATCGGTGCCGATTAGGGGTTGCCGACGGCCCTGGGTTCTGACTCGTACACAGCGCTTCCAGCAGGCCTGCAGAGCCCGAACGGGCACAGGTGATGGAGAATGCCGGACAAGCCCCCGTACGCGAATAATCGCATCGAGCACCTGCGAGACAGCGAGACATGCGGGATCGGTTAACGGCCGTCCCGCTTGGTAGAGGGCGTCTAACCGACGAAGTAGTGCCTCCCAGCAAGCCTCTGCGGCTTTGACCACACGACTTTCACGTCCCTCCGAACGCTCACGGCCCCTAGGATCGCCCTCTAGCCCGCAAAAAACTGCAAAGCCTGTCGAAGAAGGTCCCTTACCAAAGCCGCGCGGGAGGCTCCGCCGCGGTATGCGCTTAAAACTCTCTCGACGTAAAACGCCTGCGACTGGAGGCCGATCCAGGTGCTCGTATTGGCCGCGCGCCCAACCGCGGATGTAGGCCCACCAGTAAGCGGCGCCGGCTAAGAACACGACGTGGTGAGGAAAAGATCTCGAGATGGTCGTTTCGATTGTGGCGGATGGTCCGAGGAAATTTGGCGCGTTGTCTCGCGAAGGGGACTTCCTCGTACAAAAAGAATTAGCCTACTAGCCCAAGACCTTGGTCTCGGGGCTTGCCGCGTAGCGGCAGCGGCTGTCTGCATCTGGAAAGATCTGGCTTGACAGATCGGGTTTTGTCGACGGTGCGCGAAGCACATCGGGACGATTCAATGCTGTTGACCTCCTGCCTCTGAGACAGCTTTCTAAATCTGTGAGTCGGCGACTGTGTTTAGTCAACAGGAAATCCCCAATTTGGCCAAAAAAATTCCCCAGGGTGGTGGGGAATTTGTCCTTCCAGATTTGGAAGAGGGTGG
>NZ_JABBVZ010000009.1 GCF_012933365.1 Sulfobacillus harzensis
CCCGCGTCCCAGCTTTGGGGAGCAATGCGCGCCGACTCGGTGTTTCACTCTACTGTCTATTTCACAGAAAATTCTGCCGGGTCGCTATCCGGCCCGTTAGTGCATGAAGCCTCCCCTTCTTTTTGGCTCTTGTCATGCCTGTACTGTAAGTACAGACCGTCATGTCAATAACTTTAGTTCCGCTGGGCGGACTGTCAGTAACTTTACTTCCAGGCTTCGGAACTAAAGTTGTTGACACCTTGAGTTGGGATGGTTTCGGAGCGCGGTTTTGCGGGAGGTTGATGTGTCAGCAAGTTTACTTCCCCGGACAACAGGGAACTAAAGTTGTTGACACTTGGGAAGTAAACCTGCTGACACTTCTCGTTTGGGAAGTAAAGTTGTTGACACCTGCGGCCGCATCGGACGCAAAATTGGAAGTAATGTTGTTGACAGCACCCTGGATTTGGGAAGTAAAGTTGATGACACTACGCACAGTCGAACCGGCACTTAATCAGCTTCCGTGGCAAATTCTATGCACGAATGCCGCCGTTCTCATGATTAACGGCAAGAAACAATGACATCATGGGTTGTAGCATTCCGGGCACCGGGCGCTTCATTAATTCCGCTAGTCCAGCGGCGCCTTTACGCTCAGGGTGTTTTCGCAAGGACCAAGCGACGACATGTTCCACTACAGTGGGTCCTCGGAATCCCCAAATCCTGCTAACGTGGAGGGCGGAAACCGTGGGTCGTCCCATAATAGCCCGGTCATTTGCTGTGCGGAGGTGGCATCCCACAACAACTGCAAGTCATGACTTCCCCAGACGATAAATTCGGAGCTGTTGCCCATGTTGCTCGCACTTAATTTAGCGGGGTCGAGTTGAGTAGCCACAACCGCTCGTACCGTCCAACCCGGAAGACGCCCTTCAATACCGGCAATCGCCTCGCTAAAGTTTTTCCTGTCGTCGAAACTCACTCGACCACTTCCGCCTTTGCAACTAACGACGGCGAGGGTTCGGGCTTGGTGCGCGGAGGTCTTACATGATGGTCTTTCGGGGACATCGAGGTCCCGACTGTGACACTCACTAGCATAGCCCACACTGTTTCGCACGTGCTTCCAGCCAGGAATCTCACGTTTGTCCACCTATCGTGGTTTGGTCGTTTCACAGGCGACTCCCCCTTTTGCATCATCAGATCGTAGCTGGTGCAACGCAGCAGCCCCAATACCAAAGTTGCAACTAGAACTATGAGGAGAGTTGTCCAGTCCTGGCCCCATTCCAGCGGAGACTTAGCGGTCCCCGAAAGATCATCAAACCAACACAGTTTACCACAGTTGCGACTATTCGACCAGGCCCCATGGGAGGATGCCATGGGTGGATTTGGGGCTGGCGCGAGAGCCATTGCGGGTGAGTGAGAGGCGCTCAACCTGAGCCATGATGCGTGCACGCATCACGCTCTCGATATGCAGGACTTGGGCTTGAGTGGTCTGCCGATGGACCTTGCGGCGTTGTGTTTCAGGTGGCTCGTCGCCATACGATGGCCAACAGTAAAAGCGAACAGTACCCGAGGGGTGTTCCTTGATGGATACCGCAGGAAGACCATCAGACACGAGATGGGGATCCCAGACCATTTGGCCGGCGTTCTCCATCACCGCGGCCAAAGTCTCGCACGCACTGCGTGTGATGGAAAACATCAGCGTCGCCTCATGTTCAGCCAACCACCGCGCGCTAGCACTTTCGCGTTCGGAACAGCGCTCTTGGGTGCCCCAGTACCCATCCGCAAGCACGGTTCGACGTTGAGGAAACTGATGTAGGCGCCCCTTTATGCGCTTCCGGTCAATCTGTCCCGGCTCCTCAAAGGTGTTCCAGTACATGCGCCAGAGAATATAAGCAAAGGCCCACGGGCAAACACGGTCGGTCGTATACCAATCGCACGCGGAGGTTGGCACAATCTGTACATGTCGGACGATGAGGCGAATGCAGGAACGATGATGGCGAAGCTCCCGCCGCCAATGGCGCGCGTACGCTTTATATAGAGTTCGCAGGGCCTGTTGGCGGGCCGCCGGCCCGTCAGCCATGGCATAGGAATTGGCCGCACCTTCCCCTCCCCACTCCACGACTTGCACCGTGCGACCACAGTCCACCACCATGCCAAGCACGGGGGGCGGATGCACCTGATACCAGTAGGACACCAAACCCTCCGCTCCGCCGTTTGCTCCGGAGCCTTGAGATTGCCACCGTACTAGCGGTGTCGCCCCTATCCCCCACAGCTTCGAACGGGCCTCTTGGAGCCATTGCCATACCGTATCCATGATGAGACTCACGTCCACGTTGGGTTGTCCCACTTCTGTCATGGCAGGCCAAAGCGGGTGACCGCAGGTTGGACACCCGTATGGGGTCCAAAAGGCAGTAGGGGTGGCCTGATACGGGATGACCTGGCGGCAACGTGGACACGCCTTGTCCAGCTGAATCTCGTGGATGGGACACTGCCCGATGCCCCGGACCTGAAATAACGGCGTGTGGTAACCGAATTCAGCGCACGCTGGGCAATAGCGGAGGTGATCCCATGTCATCACTCGCCAGATGCTGGGCGGAGTTGCGCCAAGGTAGTCCAATATGAACCCCTCGCCCGCAGGCCGTTGCCACAGGATTTGGAGCCGGTTCAGGTCCCATCCTGCGGGGTCGCGCAGGTCGCGGGTCGTCACCCTGTGACCCAACATCGGTGCACGAAACAACTGGCGGATGACGTCGGTGGAGGTTTGATTTTGATAGGCAAATTTGTGGATCCAAGACCAGAACGATTCATACGGCACGTGCGGCGGAATGCTGTAGCCCGGCCACCAAGTCCCGGGTTCAATCCCAGAGCATTTCCGCATCGACATACCCGGAATTGTAAATCGCTTGCAGCACGAGGCTCTCAGGCATCGGATCGGGCCCCTGGATTGCGGCCCCTCGTCTCAGGAGATACTCGACCGTGCGAGTAAAATATTGCATGGGAATGTCGCGACCATGGGGAATGGCATGTTCTTGGCGGATGTGCGCGAACCCGTCCCAAATTTTGTTGGTTTCCTCCTGTAGCCGCCAGCCGGTGTCAAAGCGCGCCGGAAAATAATAGCGGCTGAACGACCACCCGGTGCCCGCCGGATACTCGGTCGCCGTATCATAGCCATTGAGGCAGACTTGGATGTCCTCCTGAGATCGCACGCCATAGAAGTGATGCACTTGTACCATAAACCGCCCCACAATTTGGTATTGCTGAGCCTCGATGAACGCCGACCGCTGGCTGACGAGCTGATCTTGCCCGACGAGAATCGTAATCAAGCTGACACCCATTGCATCGAGGTCGTTATAGACGTCCATGAGCCAATTGAACTGGCGCGGGTCCAAACGCTGCGCGTCATCCGCGAACAACAAGAGGCGGTTTTGGCCCGACCGATGGGCCTGTTCCCAGAGCCACTGCGTGAGTCGATCGCGTTTGGCGGCCGGCTTGCCTGAATGCACCAAGGCATGGCCGGAGGCCCGGAGCAGGTCTTCGAAAAACACCGCTTCGGAGGGCGTTTTGTACTCGCGGCACCGCCACTGGAGGATGGGGACGGCCCCCAGATCTTGGGCCAGCCATCCGGTGACATACTTCAGCGCCCGGGTCTTGCCGAGCCGGGGGCGACCGACAATGACGCCGCCGGGCACGCGGTTATCGGTCCACCGCTCGACCACTGCGTGCAGTTCGGCAATGGCGGGTGTTGGGAGGACGTAGCGCATCGTTTCGATGGGGTGTTGCCCTGCCGGAACGGTCGGCGGCAACTCCGGGACGGCTGATGATGACATCACAGCGATAATCCTTTCCAGTTAATACACCAGGGCCTTCAGGCCCGTGGGTTGAACGACGATTGGGCTGGGTGGGGTGGTGGGCGGTTCTGCGTTTCTTGTTGCCGGTTCGGACAAGGCGCTGGCCTCTACCGCTTCGTCCGGCGCTGCCCGTGCGGCGGCCTCGTGCGTTTTCTTCCACCGATTCCGGGCACGTTTGTGCTTTTGCCCCTTGGTGCTCAGATACGTCAGATACACGTCAATGGGGTCGTCGGCTTGACTCCAAAACAGCTCACGGCGGCGCCGTAAGCGAAAAATCGCTCGGCGCACCTCCAACGAGTGGGGTGTGCGGCCCCACACGCCGTGCGCGGTCAGGATACCCAGATCGCTGCCATCGGGGAGTGCGGCGCGGATATTGCGGATGTCTGCGGGATTGACGGTGAGCGTTAGGGTCTTGCCAATGAGTCCGGGGGTTCGGGACAATACCGGATTATGATACCGCACATGCTCATAGGTGATATACGGCCGTCGGCCCTGCCGTGGGTTGCCCGACACGCGCCGGGTTAGCGTCAGCCGCGCCAGGTGTCCGGGCTCTCGGGCATGGACCGGCACTGTGCGGAGCCAATTGGCGGGTTGTTCCAGATAGTGCTGCAGCGCTTCCAAGGGTGTCCGAAAGCCGATCCCCTCATGGGGGGCGCTATTCCATCGGGCCACCATGACATCCATCAACTGCAGGAACTCATCGTAGGTGATGTGCCAGCGCTCCGCCGCCGCTTCCGGATCGCGCCGACGAGGGTCCTTCGGGTGACTGCCCACGGTATTCGGGGTCCGATGAAACCCATGCTCCTCCAAGATGCCGAAGAATCGCTCCAATGCCCCGCGGCGTTCTGGTGTGGCCGGCGGGCCGGCGATAATGGCACACCCCACCCCTTCCGTGAGCCGTTGCCGTACCAGGTGCGCCCGGTTCGCCATGGCATTGTCGTAGCTGAGCTCATCCCAGCACGCCCAGGCACATTCCGGGAACAACCCCGAGGGCAATCCTCCGCCGTCCGGATATTTGAGGTTGGGGATGGTCAGTGTCCGCGGTGTCCACGGTCTGAGGGCGTTTTCCATGCAGCGTAAGACATCCTGAGCGGAGTACTCGGGAGACAGGCTGACCGCATAGCCCAAAATGTTGTCCGTCGCCACGTCGTAAAGGGCTAGAAGCCAGAAGCGTTCCAACACCTGCTCCACGGTGCCACCGAGTGGCGAGGGCATCTCGATGGTGAAGAACGCGTCCACCCGATGGCCGTCAAATTGCACCCGCTGATAGGGGCGCAATACCGGGTCTCGCGTGCTGGGATCGCCGGTGCCCAGTTGCCGCGCCGCCGCAGCGCGGACCGACTCCACCATATGGCGCTGGTCCAGCGCCCGCAAATAGTCGCCGAGGCTCCGCCGACCTTGTTCTTCCGCATAAAATGGCCAGGCCGTCTCGGGGATCCCGACATCCCGGCAGAGATGCAGAAACTGGCGATGAATGGATTGGCGGGTGATACGCGGTTCGTGGACGGCCCGATGTTTTTTCCGCCGGAGGTACAAGGCATCGATATGCTCCTGAATGGTGGGATACTGGGTAAACAGCTGCGAGAGCGCGCCGGCGGCCCCGCCTTGTCCACCGCTCGTGGCGACCGGCGCGCGCCGCTGATAGCCGCGCACCCGTTGCTGGGCCAGCAACGCGCGAAATCCCCAAATCCGCCCATCGGGGTGCCCGGACAGACACCGCGCGAGGAGTCGATACAGTTCCTGGCGCGTGACGCCGTGTTCTCGGGCGCAATAGGCCATGGACGCACCGCCTAAGTAAGCGCGAAGGGCCCTCTCCCGTGTACGGAACCGAGCCAGCTCCGCCGCGTCCAGCACGTCGATATTCACGGACGGCCAGACCGCCACATCGCGGAGTTCCGGGATCATGTCATCGCGCCGCATGGGACGGTGTCCGCCTTTCCACGATCAGGCTCGGTCCGACGGGCACCCGATCCAACGGCGCCTGCAATTGGCCACGATGGAGGAGCCGGGTTAAGGCCGCGCGAATGGGGTCTGCCCCAAATCGGGGGGTTAACGCATCGATGACACCACCCCAAGGGATGGGACTCCGAACGCAGGACCACACGGCTTCCTGAACGACTGTGATGTCCCGCTGCATCGTGGGTCCCAGATACGGCAGCAGCCGCTTCCAGTTGGCGATGAGGAGACGATGAGGATGCAGATCCTCCTCCGTGATGACGCGGTACGGGATGTCGTGTTGGGCGCACCACTGGGCTTGCGCCCGCAGTTGGCGGCCCACGCGGCTCTCGGGGTGGTCCTGGGCGTCGGCGACATCGCGGGCATACTTGACTTCGCGGTACTCTTCTACACCATCCTGCCACTGAATCCACCCGTCGAAGATCGACTCCACCGGACCGTCTGGCGTCGCGACGCGAATGCGGCGCGGTTGTTCACAATGCCACCGTACACGGGGGTCACTCTCCACCCACACCCAATGGTCGTATTCCAGATCGCTGTAGCAGGTGACCATGCGTCCGATGCGGGCGCTATAAGCTTCCCAGAGATTATTGCCAAACCGTCCGCGCAGATCGGGTTTGACAGGTTGCATCGCCGTGCCGTCCATGATCTTGACCCTCCTCATTACCAGGTTCTGGTCCGTGTTGCTTAGTATGGCCAGAAATTCCACTTTTAGCATCGGAGGGAAACACCTCGAGAACAGTCACGGCGATCAGCCCGCTGGTTGGGATCCGTTTGGGTCACGTGGGGCATCAGGCGCGGTGTCCGGAGGAGCACATGACCCACGGCACCACCGCCACGCCACCGCGTTCCGTCGTGCGCGTCCCCCCTCCCCCCAAGTTCCTGCCGTGTCGTTCGCCAGAGGGCTGTCGAGCCAGTACACCGCAGCGGGCATCCGCTCCTCTACATCCGGCACCAGGACCAGGGTCAACCGCCATCGCGCCGGAGGCTCGGGCCGCGCGCTGACGGCAAGGTAGCCATGGCTGTGCCCGGCCGCGGCCATGACCGCCAGCCACTGCCGAAAGCGCATCGCCGCCAGGAGTCCGAACTGCTTGCGCAACGCCCACAGGACGACATGTTCTCCTTCCGATTCGTCTTGCCGGTCATCCTCCCAGTCCTGCGTATTCAACCACTCGCGCCGCTCCATTTGGTCCCGTATCGGCTTGAGCCACTGGCTCGTCCGCCAATCGGTGAGGGGCAGAATCCAGTCCCCGACGCCGACCTGGCTGCGCGGCACCCGATCAATCTGCTCGATCTGCCGCCAGCCCTCGACCTCATCCCGCCACGCGAGATAGGCCGCGGCATAGGGACACGCGATGTGCCAGGGCATTTGCCTCTGACGGTCCAAACAACGGCGGTGGTGGCGGAGGAGCGTGCGCCGCAGTCGACGGGACAGGCATTTGAACGTCTGGTACAGGTCCTGGTGGATGCGGGCCGTCCGATGCGGAGAGGGTTCCCGGGCGGTGACGGGTGGGTGGTTTGCACGGGCCGAGCCATCCCGGGGCATGCCAGGGCGGATCGGACCCCTGCGTTGGGGAGCGGGGCCCACGGTATGTCCGGTCCAGGCCAATGGGATGACCGATCCTGGGTGAGGCTGGGCTGCCACGGCCAGGAGTCCCGCTAAGGCTCGCTCTGATTGCGTGCGTAGGGCTTCTTCGGCAACGCCGACCTGCTGAATCCGGTGGAGACCCTCCGGAGGTAACGTCGTCCAGGTCTGAATTGCCGGATCGTGAATGACGAGAGCGCCGACTTCACACCATCGCTGGTGTGTCGCGATCGAGATGGGTTCGTCGTAGCCCATCGCACCGCACACACAACCAAATGGCGGTATCTTGTTGTTTTTGAACAACCCGTAGGGCCGCTCGACACCACAGTGCGGGCAGCGCTCGTCAAGAGGCACGCGATGAAACGGGCAGTAATGCCAGAGCTCAAACTGGTGAAATGGGCTGTGAAAACCCCTGGTGAGGCACTGAGGGCAGGTCGCCAAGTGCGCCCGACGCAAAGCACGGCCTCGTGCCAAAGGCCGTTCGAGGCACTGCCATAGCGCCCCCTCGTCCGCGACAACTGGGTGATGAAAGACCGCCGTCACACGGTCGGGAACGAAATTGGCGAGATGAATCCGCGTGACCTGTTTGAGCGGGTTTCCGAAGATTTGCCAGGCGTCGGGGGGATCCGCCATGTTGGCGTGGCGCCATCGCTCCACCAGACACCACAAGGACGCCCAGGGATGCCACCAGGCGTCTGTCCAGCATGTGGCGCGGTCCAGCAGGCCATCAGTTGGGAACTGTGTGGGTGTGTCCAATCAATCCCACCCTACCCGTGATTATCCTCAACACTATGGGTCTACGGTGTTCGATGTCGCGCCGTTTTATTCCGAGACTTGTCCCCTCCGTGGCAGCGAGGGATGCCCTCAGACGCGATCGGTCGCTGGGATGATGCTGGATAGACTTGGTGATAATGGGATTCATGGGGCATGGTCCTGGCTGACGTTTCCCCCATACGCCGCGAGCCCGGCACAAGGAGGATGCAGATGGATTACGACACCATGGTTCAGCGCTTTGTCGACGAATTGACGCGTCGAGGCAAAGCACGACTGACCGTCAAGACCTACCGATCCGATTTGCTTGTTTTTCGCACGTGGTGCGTGCGGAACGCGCCCGACGTGGTTTGGGAGGTGGGCAACTTGCGGTACGATCACATTCAGGCCTTTTTGCGGCATGACCGCGTTCACGAACCGCTGCCCGTTCAGCCCTCGCGATTCAATCCCCATCCGACAGCAGGTCTTCCGGCGCGCGGTGCGCACTATGCCGCCCGCACCTACCAACGGAAGACGGTGGTTCTGCGGGTGTTTTGTGCCTGGGCGGAATCCGAACACTATCTCGGTCGTTCGCCATTCCCTACCAACATGGGCATGAAAGCTCGCACCGATATGGGCGCTCTTCGAGCCGCCCCGGTCTATCTCAGCGAGGCAGACATGACCCGTTTATGGGCGGCGGTTATGGCGGGGCTGCCCGGGAACAAATCGTGGCAACAATGGCGCGACCGGGCGCTGTTCGGCCTGATGCTAACCACGGGCGTTTGCGTGGAGGAAGTCTGCGGCATCAGTTTGGCCGATGGCGAACAGTTTGTGAGGACCGGGGGTGAACTGGCGGTAACGGGATCGGCCTTCAAGCCCAGGACCGTCGTGGTGCCCACCCGCATCGTGCGAGTTCTAGAGCTCTGTATGCAGGTGCGCCCCGGCCAGTCGACGTCGCCCACCTTGTTCGTATCCACACGTGGGGGTGCCATCTACCCGCGCCTAGTCCAACGGCGGTTTCGGGACTACGCCACGGTGGCGGGGCTCCCCCCCACCGTGACTCCCCGGAACTTACGCCATACCGTCGCGACCACCCTGTTCCGTGAAGGACTCAACGTTCGCGAGGTCCAGGAAGTCTTGGGTCATGCGCAGGGATCGACGACAGAAATCTATATTCAAATCCTCCAGGTCGACGCTCAGCGAAAAATGCGAGACATCAACGTGTTCAAGAACCTCCAATAAGGCCATCTGTCAGTGCAATGCCGGGGAGAGTGTAACCGCTGTAAACCTTGACACGATGCTTCCAGCGGCCAACGCGCAGGCATCTTGAGGACCTAACGGGTGCGCGCACGCACTGCTGTCGTCATTCTCGTCCATACACACCCCAGCCACAGAGCGTGCCGCCCACCATCCCTGCCATGCTGGCCATCATAATCGGCATCATGGCGCTCGGAGCACACACGAGTCGTACGACGATACCCCCCAGCAGCCCACCCGCGGTGCCGCCCACCATGCAAACCATGGCGGTGTCTCCTATATGAGCAGATCGGCGGATGAGCAGCGGAACCAGCACCGGCATGGACAGCGCCACCACCACGCAGGCGATTTCATGGTTGGGCAGGAGACACCAGGTTAAGACCACCATCGGCACCGCGACCAGCATCGCGGGCCACAGAGTTGGGTGGGGCTGAGCCCATCGCGCCACCATATCATCCCCTCTTGCAGGATTCCCCACAAGATATGCGCGGGCTGACCACCTTAGACGTGACTGCGTCGGCGACCACGTTGGCACGCAGAGAACGGTCCACGGGCGGCGGAACGACTTGTTAGAGAGCCGGCTGTTCGCGCGCGATGACGAGATACGCCAGCATGGCAACCAACCATCCTACCGCCATGGTATACGACATCGCGTCATGTTGTCCGGCCATCAGAAATTGCAGACCCGCCCATCCCGCTACGAGGATGGCGAGCCAGCCGACCCCCGCCGCCGCGACGAGATGCGCACGGCGAGCCGCGAGAGCCCCCATCCCGACAATGAACCCACCTGCCGCCAGACCAAGACCCCAGAGCCCATGGAGCATGACGAGGGGTGACGTCCCTGCCATGTTCATCATGCCCCCCATGCTGCCCATCGGGCTCAGGAGCGCTGTCGCGTGCATCGGTATGGACACAAAGAGGTTGACGTACATCCCGAATAAAAACTGAACGCCGAGCGCCCCCATCATCCAAACAGCAGCCGTTGATACCCAGAGACTTCCATGGGCCGCGCGATGATCCACCATGGCGTCTCACCTCCTCAGATTCCGGTGTGTGGGCTGTGTTCCGAGATGGCCCCCGCATCACCCCGATGCTGGGTGTCGATATTACCGCATCCGCGGCATGGGAGCGTGCCCCGCCTCCTGGGCTTGACGGGCGCTCCACAGGAGTCTGAGCGCAGCCGCCCACGTCAAAAGAAACCCCACCACCATGAGTGCATGTGGCCACGGGTGGAGCAGCCCCTCACCCTGCATCGTGTGATGCCAGACATCGTGCCACGCGGCGTCGGCGCCCACGCCCGCACTTTCCACCCCGAGCGCCCCAAACAGCGCTCGGATTGCTTGCTTTGGCATTCGGAGGCACCTCATTTTTTATTTTGGGTCAGTGTATCCGCGGTAGAGGGATTGTATGTGCGCCACGCTGCGGGGATCGCATGGTTAGGGCCGTGGAACTCGTCGTACCAGTTTCATGGCTAACCAAATCACCGCGGCGACCAGCCCGAGTCCCACGAGCACCATCAAGACCATACCGCCAAGCCCCCAGCCCGCCATGGATCCACTCCATCCCGTCACATGTATCACCTCCGCCATGGGCGATAACCGATCCCGCGTTGTGGATTGTGATGTGCCGTGTTAATCTCCTCGTCCACCGCTGCCACCGAATCCCAAGTCTGTGGGGCGGTTGGTCGCGGGTCGCAAGAGATCAAATGACAACGGTCCCGACTTGTCGATGGGAGAATTGCGGAGCTTGTTGTCTCAAGACGAGCTGACCCAGAACCGCTGACGACCTCCCTGGCGACAGGGCGCGTCCTCTTCCCCTCTCCATTCGCTGGCTCCGTGTTCGCCCTTAATGGCCTTTGCAGTGACACGTGGAGCAGTGGCATTGATCCGAACACGTGCAGCCCGACTCGCAGTGGCCGCTGTGACACGCAGAACAACAACAATGGTCGCCAGCCATCCCCTTCACCCCCCTGTGGTTAGGACCTGCGCGTAGGATGCCCCGGTACCGCCATGGTATGCATTATGGAGCAACCAGTCGAGTTTAGTTCTACACGGGTCATGGGAGACCCTTCCACACAAACTAGCGAGTCCATTCCGAGGCCGCCGGTGTGTGGCCTCGTTATGCGACGCCCAGCCAAATGCCCACAGCGAGGATGCCCAATGTCAGGAGGGCCATGGGCCCCACTTCGGCCGCACGAGGCGGGCTGACCGTGCGTGCTGCATGTGGTCGCCCTGGCGCTCGGTCATGCGGCGTGGCCGCCATGTCCTGGCGTAAGGCTTGCCCACTGGTAAAGAGTCCAGACGCTAGCGGGACGGGCCGCCCGCGGGGGCGGACGGTCATCATGCCGTGCTTGAGTCCCCGGTGCACCAGCCACGCGTTGATGGGGTAGGCGACCAGCAGACCGGCTGTGAGGGCCATCCCCATCACAAACCAAAATTCCGGCGTCGCCGGATCGTCGGCCCGCGGGACCAGGGGCATGCCCCGCCCCATCACAAACGCCATGCCCGCCATGACCCCGTTCATGGAGAGAAACTCGGGCCACACGGTGTTGCGCAAAGACGCCGTATATGATCCCCCAGCCATGCTTTTCATAAATAGGGCCTGAAAAACGGTCCACCCGAAGAGAAATCCTGTCGTGTATTCAGCGATAAGCGACCAGCCCCAGGACCAGTGTCCGAGGCTCGCGATGACAGCCGCCGCGACGATGCCCAGACCATCCCCAGCGACACAATGCATTGTGGATCCCAGCGCCTGACGCCAGGCGGCGCGTACAAAGGCCTCATGGGTACCCGGCAGCGGCTCACGACACCCCAACACATAGAGAAAGGCCCCTAAGGGCCCGGTAAAGACCGTCACAATGACAAATCCCCACTTCATCACCGGGTCTTCGGGGGTTTGCCGGATATCGATGGCCACATAGCCCACGGCGAGGATCGTGAGAACCCCCCACACGGTCACCACGCCTTGCCAAAAACTGACCGACGATGCCACCCTCCGTGCCTCCTTTGCCACCACCCCATCAGGCCATGTGGACCGTTTGTTCCGCCACAGGGGCACACGAAACTGAGGCGAAATGGGCGCCGCGCTGGCTCCGTGTCCATGGCTAGGGCTTTAGAGCTAGGATGCACCGCGGATCCCCGCGTTATCCCCCCGCCGTCCCATATCGCTGCACCGCTTGTCGCAACGCGGCCTCCGCGATCAGCCCTTGGTGATACCAGAGGATGTGGCCGGAGGGGGAGACCAATACCTCCGTGGGGATCCCGCTCACGCCGTAGGCGGCCGCAATCGCGCCGGTCGTGTCCAGCGCCACGGGATAGGGCAAGCCGGTGTGGACCACATAGTGCTGGACCGCTTTGGTGGAGGATTCCGACAAGCGCAGGTCCACGCCCAGCACGCGCGGGAGATGGTGGCGCGCCGCCTCGTGCTGGTACGCCGTGAGCGCCGGGACTTCCTCCTGGCAGTCCGGGCACCACGTGGCAAAGAAGTCCAGCAGGATCGGCGTTCCGCCCTGACCGACGTGAACGGAGGCCACGCGGCCATCGGGCCGGATGGCCGGGGCGGAAAACGGGTGGGCGTGCCCCGTCGGGCCTAAGGTGCCGGCTAGATAGGTCAACTGGCGGGCCTGCGGAAACTGGCGGAGTGCTGGGTGGCCCGGCAGCAACGGCGCGATGTGGGCCATCAGATTATGGACTTGGGCGGTTAAGACCGGGGCGCTATCATCACTGGCGTTGATATACAGCCACCGCTCGTGGCCGCGGGGGCCAATGACGTACACCGCGGGAACATGCTGGACCACGCCACCCTTCAACACTTGGCTGGACACATAATAGTGGGCCCATACCGCCTTCAACGCGGCCGCAGACCCCGTGAGATAGGCCCACTGGTGCAACATGTGGTGTTGGGCGGACCACTGCCGCACGTCCGCCACACTGGCGGCCGCCGGGTTGGCATTGACCGCCACCAACTGTACATCGGAGCGGTAGGCACCCAGATCGTGGCGGACATTCCGTAGCACCACGGCCGTCAAAGGACAGACGGTCGTACAGCGGGAATCGATAAAGCTGAGGACCACCACCTTGCCGCGGTACTGCCGGAGGCTCACGACATGGCCGTCTTGGTCGGTCAGCGTAAAGTTGGGGGCGGGTTTGTGCAGCGTCACGCCGGAATCCACTTCCGTCTGGACCGAGGTCACCCGGGCGATGGCCTGGGTGCCGGAGGCCGCGGTCGGCCCGCCCGGATGCCAGCTGGTAACCAAGCGATCCGCGCCCCAGACGCCGCCAACCACCAGGCCGAGCAATCCGATCAACATCACCCATGACTTCCAGCGTGTCATCGCATCTCCTCCTTGGGCTACAACAAACCGACATGCCGGCCCGGGCCGCCAAACCAATACCAGAGCAGATACACACTACCCAGCGCCAGAACGGCAGCGCTCAGTTTTGGCATCAGCGGCATGAGGGTTTGAATGGTCGTTTCGGCCACGCGCCGGGCAACCACCGTGAGCACGGCCAGCACCGTCACAATGAGGCCCATGCCGGCCGCATACACCCCATACCGGACCAGCCCGACGGCGAGGCTTTGGTGAAACCCGGTCGCGGCGACCGCAAGAAAGACGGGGAGGCTGCAGGTCAACGATACTAAGCCATAGCTGATGCCGTACACAAAGAAGGACCCCTGCACGGCCGGACGCAACCACTGCAGCACCCCATGCTCCAACCGCGCCATCCCCGGCAGCCGGATGGGGCGCCCGCGCCAGAGCTGGATGGCCATCGCCACGAAGCTCAGGGACACGATGAGGGAGGTGACCGGTGCCAGCACAAAGAGGGCTTGTCCCAAGCCAGCGACCGCGAGCCCCGCCAGACCAAAGAGGATCACAAAACCTACCGTCATGCCGAGCCCCGCCCGAATTCCCATGGTCCAACCGCCCGGGGTGAGTCCCCCGCGCGTCAGCAACATCGAGAGGAAGGCCGGCAACATCGCCACCCCACACGGGTTGAACGCCGTCACCAGGCCCGCAGACAAGGCCAACGCCAACCCCATGGCCATCGCTCCTTCCGTCGAATGATCCCGTCATCCTAGCGTATCACGCTCGTAGGCTCCGACACCAACCCAAAAAATACCCAGAGGCCGCGCGTGGCGCGACCTCGACGGTGGCGGGCTTAGGTATGAATCCGCTCGCCGGGGTAACCGGCAGCCATGAGGGCCCCGAATACGGCCGGCATGTCGATCTGGTCGGGGTTGACCACGACCGCGACGCGGTGAGTGTGGAAATCCGCCTGTACATCGACAATCCCCGGTTGCTGTGTGAGAATCCTCGTCACGGAGGATGCACAGCCCCCTCAGGTCATCTCGGGCACGTTCAGCGTCCATGATTCCGTCATTGATAGCGCTCCTTCCAGAAGTCTCGTGGAGGCGCGTCGTGCCGCCCCGTCCTTGCGCGATGCGGGTGGCGGCGGATTAGGCCACCGTGTAGCCCGCCGTCTTGACCGCCTCTTTCATTTGATCGACGGAGGCGTGAGCGGGGTCATACGTGACCTCCGCGTGTTGGTCCTCCAGCGTGACTTTGGCGACTTTGACCCCGTCGACCCCTTTGAGAGCGTCGGTGACGGTGCTCACGCAGTGACCGCACGTCATGCCCTGGATTGTCAGCGTAACGCGTTCCATGATGCCATCCTCCTTAACGTCCAATTTAAGAGCAACGAGTTGGTGACCACCGTGACCGAGCTAAAGGCCATGGCGGCGCCCGCAATCATGGGCGACAACACACCGAACGCCGCCAGCGGAATCATCAACACGTTGTAAAACAGCGCCCAGAAGAGGTTCTGCCGCACCTTGCCGATGGTCTTTTGCCCCACCGCCAAGGCTTGGAGCACCGCACCCACTTCTGAGCGCATGAGGGTGACTTCGGCGGTTTCGGTGGCGACATCGCTGCCGCTCGCCACCGCCATGCCTACGGACGCCCGCGCCAGCGCCGGGGCATCATTAATCCCATCCCCGACCATCGCCACCGACCGACCCTTTGCTTCGGCCGATGCGATGAAGGCCGCCTTGTCATGCGGGGAGAGCTCCGCGCGCACGTCGGCAATACCCACCTCGTGGGCCACCCGCTCGGCGGTCGCTCGCCGGTCGCCCGTCAACATGACGGTGCGGATGCCGCGCGCGGCCAATGCGGCAATCGTGGTCCGCGCATCGGCCCGAATCCGGTCCGCGATGACCAGGGCACCGAGCACCGTGTCGTGCTGGGCCAGCCAGACCACCGTCCGTCCCGCTTGCGCTTCCGCTTCCAGCGGGGTAGCCAAGGCCTCGGGCACCGAGACCCCATAGGCGGCCAGCAGCTTCCCATTGCCCAGTACGACGGTCTCCCCATCGAGGAATCCGACCATGCCCTGGCCTTCCTCCATGTAGACATCCTCAATCTCCATGGGTTCCGCCGCTTCCGCTGCCCGGAGAATGGCGCGGGCCAGCGGGTGGCTGGAACTCCGCTCCAAGGCGGCCGCCATTCCCAGCACGCGTGCTTCCGGAACGGTCCCGTGGGGGACAATCCGCTCGACGTCTGGATGGCCCTCCGTAATCGTGCCGGTCTTATCGAGGGCCACCATGTCCACTTTGGCCACCCGCTCGAGCGCCTCGCCGTTGCGGAAGAGCACGCCCAGCCGCGCCCCAATCCCACTGCCGACCATCACCGCCGTCGGGGTCGCGAGGCCCAACGAGCAGGGACACGCCACCACTAAGACGGCCACCGCCCGCAGCAGCGCCGCCCGATAGTCCCCGGTGACGACGCCGGTGCCGACGAACGTGACCACGGCGATGCCGAGCACAATGGGCACGAACACATTCGCCACGCGATCGGCAAACTGCTGAATGGGAGCCTTCGCCGCCTGCGCCTCTTCCACCGCATCCACGATATGGGCCAACACGGTATCGCGCCCGACGCGGGTCGCCGCCATCTGAAAGGCCCGATCGCCGCGATGCACCGTCCCCGCCGAGACGGTCTGGGCCGCCGTCTTGGTCTGCAGGTCGGGTTCCCCGGTCAGCATGGATTCATCGACCAGCCCCTGCCCGCGGACCACCTGGCCATCCACGGGGATGTGATCGCCGGGGCGAATCTCGAGGATTTGTCCCACCGTCACCGCCTCGACTGACACCTCCGTCACGTGTCCCGTGGGGCCCACGACCCGGGTGGTTTTGGGCCGTAGCGCCAGCAATTGGCGAATCGCTTCGGACGTTTTTCCTTTGGCCACCGCCTCGAGATATTTGCCCACCAGAATCAGCGTAATCACCGTGGCCGCGGTGTCAAAATAGAGCGGAGCGTGGGCGAAGACGCCGTAGACCGACACACCCCAGGCCGCCAGCGTGCCGGCCGCCACCAGCACATCCATGTTGGCGTTGCCGTGCCGCACATTGAGCCAGGCCCGTCGGGTAAAGGAATACCCGGGACCCCACTGCACCACCGTAGCCGACACGAATTGCATCCAGGGGTTGGTGAACCAGAGTGGACCGACGCCGAAAAACATCCGCCCCATCGCGGCCCACAGCGGGAGCGTAAAGAGGACGGACAGCGCCAGTCGCCGCTGCGCCTCGCGCGCCTCCTGCGCCCGCACATCCACGACCGCGCCGTCGTCCAGCAGCGACGGGGACAACCCGGCCTGGCGCAGGGCGTCGAGGACGGCCCCCACCTCCCCCACCCCGCGGATCCACGCCACCGTCAGTGTGCCTTTGGCCGGGTTGCTGTGGGCCCGGACCACGCCGGCGACCGTTTGGGCGGCCCGCTCGGCGCGATCCCGCACCGGGGCTTCTTCCAATCCCGGCACCGCCAACACCCGGCTCTCCGTGCGGACGGCATAACCCGCCTGCGAGACCGCCAGCACAAAGTCCGCCGTTCCCGTCTCGGTCGGCTTGAAGCTCACCCGCGCCTTCTCTAGGGCCAGGTTCACATTGGCGGTCTCGACCCCGGGGACCTTCTGCAACGCTTTTTCCACATGCGCCACACAACTTGCACACGTCATGCCGGCAATTTCCAGTTGAATCTCCGCGGCCTGGTTTGGTGCCGGTGTCCTGACTGTCATTGCTTCGGCCATCTGATCCCCTCCTTTACCGCCGAATCACTTTCCGGACGACGGCGATGAGGTCTTCGATGCTCTCGTCACCCTGCTGCTGCTCAATGGCGTCCCGCACGCACCCATTGATGTGGGAGCGGAGCAAGATGAGGGAGACCTCATCGGTCGCGGCGGTCATGGCCGCCACTTGCTGCAAAATGTCGGGACAATACCGACCGTCGTCCACCATGCGCATAATCCCTTTGACCTGGCCCTCAATGCGCTTCAGCCGCGCCATCAAGTTCTCTTTATCGTGCTCATACTGATACAGGATTATCGCCCCCTACTCATACTCCCTAGGTGTACCATAAACCAACGGACCCGGCAATGCAAGCGCCATGATCACCCGGTGCTTCGGGTCCCCTACGGGCTCGGTTCAGAGCCCCGGGGCTTGGGGCGCCCTCCAAGGAATGGATTTCCGCTGCGCTGACAGGCGTTTTCCGAGACCGATCCCCATTCTGGGGGCGGGGCCAGGCACGGCGGGTGGCATCCCCGTGTCATTCTGGACACGGAGCCTTATAATACCCGTGGGAGGTGGTGCGGGGCATGATGTGGATGATGTGGCTCAGCAACTTCATCTGGATCGCCATCTTGATTTTACTCGGCCTCGGTATCTGGACCTGGTATCGGCAACGCCCGCGCATCACCCAAGGGGTGGATAATCCGTTGGCCATCCTGGAGTTGCGCCTGGCGCGCGGGGAAATTAGCCCAGCAGAGTACGATGAGATTCGCCGCCGACTGACCTCGTCGTAGCGCGGGACGTGCTGGTCTGCCTGGCCGGATGGGGCGACGAACGTCGCCGGCTCGCTGTGCAACCGCGGGACCATGGTGACTGACGGGATGACCTAACGACGAGACGGTGGGCGGTCCGCTGACGCGGTGGGTTCGGGTGTCGCGGAAGACGTGACCGGAATGCACGCGCACACGCGGGCACCGCCGAACCGACTCGGACCAATCTGCAAGCGCCCCCCGTGGGCACGCAGCCAGGCATCGGCCACGGCCAATCCCAGTCCGGCCCCCGGCGAGCGCGGGTCTCGGACAAAAGCCTCCCGGACATGCTCCCGGAGCGCTGGGGCAATACCGGGCCCCGAATCTTCCACGCACCAGCACCCGACACGGGAGTCCTCTTGGGTCAGGACGATCCGAATGGTCCCACCCGCCGGGGTGTGCCGAAGCGCGTTATCGAGAATATTAATGAGCACCTGTTCGATCCGGTCCCGATCGGCCCACACCCGCGGGATGTCGCCCAAGGTCGCCGTAAGTGTGAGCCCTTGGCTGTCCGCCAGCGGGCGAAACCGCAACACGAGAGCCTCCAGTTGCTCGCGCGGATCATAGGGCGTGCGCTGCAACGGAGGCGCGAGCCCCTGAGCCCGCTCGAGCCACAGCAAATCATTCACCAGGCGGGTGAGGCGAGTCACCTCGCGATGCAGGGCCGTCCATCGCTCCGGAGCGGGCACCAAGACCCCCGCCGCAAGTCCCTCCAGATTCCCGCGCAAGACCGCCAGCGGTGTCTTCAGTTCATGCGCCACGCTGGCTAAAAATTCATGCCGGGCCTCCTCGGCCGTGCTTAACCGATGGGCCATCCGGTTGAGGGCATAGGCCAACGCCCCCCACATCGTACTATCGGGCACCGGCAAGGCGTTCCAATGCCCCTCCTCGACGTCATCAATCCAGTGGACCAGTTGCGCCACATCGCGTAGCGATGCCTGCTCCAAGCGCTGAACAGCCCACCAGCCCAAGACGGCGATCCCCGCACTCGTGATGGTCGCGACGACCAAATAGCGCGCTTGCGCGGCCGTACCGCTCGCGTGCGCCAGTTGGGCCCACCATCCGCCCACGAGCACCACGATCCCCACGGCGCTGATGGTGGCAATCATGATGCCAAGCCAGATGCCGACGGCGAGTCGGGGCGACCGTGCAGGGCCCACGCGCATCCCCCTCCTTCTGCCGATGTGGCTCCCGGGTCACGACGCCGGCGGTGCCAACCCGGGTTCTCGCGCCCCATTCCCGGGTTGCGACCATGGTGGTTTTCGCGGCGGACCTTCCTCGTTAGGATACTATAGCGCGTCCAGTCCCCGGATAGCGGAACGAGGTTCCGCTATCCGGGGGCTCGGGGGCCTAACTGCCTTGGTCTCGTGTGACGGGGGCATCGTCCTGGGAATCAGACCGCCTGCGTGAGCCGGGAACGGCCGGGACTCTGAGGGCCGTAATCGAGCCCGCCACGTCCTGCCGTCGCTTGGCCTCGCGCTTCCTGAAGCATTCTCGCCCTTCCTGCGCGATAAAATACAGCACCGCTAAAGCCGCCAACGGATTGAGCCCCCACCACCCCATCGTGGCGGTCACCAGCAGGTCGCGCCACCGTCCCAAACCGTGCTCTGTGCGCTGCATGAGTGTGTGGCAGCGTATGACACCGACCCTACGCTTCAACCGGAAATGGCGGCCGGAGTGCACCATGAGCCCCCGTGGTAATCAGCCACAACCGGACGGTTGGGCGGCTCATGGCGCTTCGTGGTCGCAGACCCACCATCAGACCATGTAAAAACGGTCATACCCCGCGCACATCGGAGACGCCGAGCCATCCGATGGGTCGAGAGCGAACGCAGGTCCTGCCCCGTTTGTCTGATGATTCTCGGCGTCGGCCCTGCCGCACGCGCCGCCGTTTTAGCGATCGGCAGAGTCGGCTCTGGCGGGTTCTGCGATAACCGGATTCCAAGTTTTTCAATCCGTTGGGTACCTCTTGCCAGACCCTGCCACCGTTTGTCCGTTCATGGATCTTGGGTGGCCACCCGCAGGGCTGTCCATGGTCATTGAGGGGCTTTAGAGCCATGACCCTTGCATCCGACGAGCCCGTGGGGACTCCGCAGCACAGAGTCCCCCATGACCATCCTGTTCGGCGGCCTAAGTGGTCACCTCCCAGGTACCGATCATGCCGCGAGCCGCGTGGCCAGGTAGCCAGCACACATAGTGGAAGGTCCCCGCCCGTGTGGCGTGAAACGTGGTCTCCGCCCATTGATCCCCGACCGGCGTAATCGGCGCCACCATGCCAATGAACGCATCCGGGTTCATCGGGACATCCCGCGGATTGCGGCGGGCGTCCCGCACCGCCGTGACCGAAAATCCGTGATAATGCGTGCGATCCGCGTTAATCACCACCACGTGCACGGTGGCGCCGAGCGGCACCCGAATCGTGGGATTGATTAAACCGTCGATCTCCCAAAAGAGGCCGACGCGGTGGATCGCCACCGGCGACGCCAAAGCGACGAGGGTCACCTGCCGCGTATGGTAGGTGACCATGGGACCGTGCGCGTTAATGACGGTCCCTCGGGCCCCTTGCTGCACCCACTGCGCGACCGCTGCCGCGGTCAGTACCGGGGACTGCATCGGTGATAAGGAGGGTCGATGAGCGCCATACAACACCCCGTGCCCGATGACCACTCCAGCCATGGCCGTCACGGCGGCCCGGACGATAAACCGTGCGATTGTCATGCGGATTCTCCTCCTGCGTTACGGAATGTCCCTCTGCGGATCGAGCAACCGTTGGAGCGACGAGACGAGGTAATCCACATCTCCCTGCTGGCGGAGGAGATCATCCGGAAATGCCTCCTGCGTAAACGCCGGCCCAGGAATCGGGACCTGACTCCGCGCGTCGCCGAAAATGGTATCCCCAGCGATATACGCGGTCTTCTGGCCACGGACACGACTTCGGGATCAAACGTCTGGGGGGCGTCGCCGCGTAACCACCGGGCCACGTTGTGGGCAATCAGGTGGTCGCCCTCATCCCCGCACCGTACCGCGACCCACTCACCGGCCCCCGGCGTGTTGAGCCGCTCGCCAAATGGTCGCGCGGGGAACGTGCATATCCGTGGGTTCCGCCGCCAGGATAATGCGCCCCTGGGCGTTGACCACGATGATTGCATGCGCATCCATGGGCATCCGCTGGCCCCCATATACCCCGTAGTCCCGGCCAATCGCAAACGTTCGGTCTTGAATTATCGGGAAACGAATCCGGTCATGGCGTGCCAGCGCGCGATCAGCGTGCAACGGACTGCCGGAAATGGCATAGGTCGCGACGCCCAGCGCCCGAAGCCGCACTTGCAGGTGTTGCAACTGTCCCAGTTGCCTGAGACAGGCGGGTCACGTGTCGGCCTCATAAAAGTAGAGAATAGCGGGACCCCGACCGGAAAACGCCACCGGCCCGCGCGTCGAGCCCGCCCGAAACGGCGGGGCCGTCATCCCCACGGCCCGAGGTACCGTGCGCCCCGGGGCAAGCTGAAGTACCCACGCGGCGCCACCCACGACGAACAGGCCCAGCATCCCCATCGCGACGGCCAGCGATCGCCGGCGTCTCATGGGCGGGGCCCCAGGGCGGCGGCTACGGCGGCGGCTTCCGGGGTACCGCCCCCCATCGGGGACGTCCGGGGACCTGTCCGAGCCCCTTGAGCAACGTCGCCGCCCGACGCGCCGGCGTAGCCTGCCGCCATCAGCAGCGCTAACACAGGAGCCGTTTGCGGATCCGTGCCCACGCCGCCAAACACCCCAAAGTCTTGCCCGAGCCACCACAGGGCGGCCAATATCACGCCGGTGAGGATTCCCGTTACGCGGCGATAGGGCCGCCAGAGCCAGGCCAGACCGACGGCGAGCAAACCGACGGTGGCGACCCCGTTCGCGAGCGGGCCATGCAAGGCGGTCCACAGCGCCACGTGATAGATCGGGCGCGAGATCCAGGCCGGCTGGGCGTTTTCGGCGGCCTGCAAAAAGATGGGACTGAGGTGACGCCAATACCCGCTGCCAGGTCGCGACTGCAGGATGGCGCCGACAATCCAGAATCCTGCCAGACCCCACCCCAGAACCGCGGTCACCTGACCCGAACGCCAGCGGCGATCGGGGAGAAGCAACAGCCCGGCACTGACCATGTACATCAACACCGAACCGGGGCTGCCCGCGATCCAGGAGGCGGATCCGGTCAGGAGGCCACCCAGTCCCTCGCCCCACATCCAGACCACCAGGCCCCACCCGAGCGTGGCCCAGAGTCCGAGGCGACCCCAGCGGTGGTTGCGCCCCAGGATCAGCACCAGCCCGATGCCCCCCTGAATCCAGACGGCTGCGAGATTGGCCATGACCGGAGCCTCGGACCACCGCTGGATGCCGGCCCCGAGCACGTGGATCATCCAGGTCGGTTGCCCACTCAAAAGCGGCGTGATGACCATTTCCAAAAACGCACTGTTGGGCATGGCCGGTTGGAGTTGCAGGAGACCGTCAAGAATCCAGACGGCCCCCAATCCCCAATAGAGCCACCGGTATCCGCGGGTCCGATGCGCCAACGGCGTCAGCACGGGACGCAGCACGGCTGTCGCGTCGTCCAATCGACGGAGCGCCCACACGCCACCCAGCACCATCAGCGCGGTGCTGAGCACCGCAATGAGGCTCCACCAGAGGTCATGATAAAAGAGGGCCGTCACGTGGGGACTGACCATCGTCTGTACGGGCATCGCCACCGTGGACTCCTTTCGGTCGGGAACTCCGCTTTAGCATGACGGATCTCTGTATCAGACATGTCACGGTTGTGTCACAGAATTGTCACAGCGTCGCCCGCTTCACGGGGTCGCTACGCGTTATGCCCTCTGTGCTATACTCACAGCGATGCGGGCGCCATGACGGCCGTGGATAAAAAACAGGCGGGAGGCGACAGCCATCGACAAGCCCGGTTTGCTCATCGTCGACGATGATCCCGGCATTGTGGAGCTCCTCCGCGCCTACGGTGAACCGTGGGGCTGGGCGGTCATCGCCGCGTCCAGCTTGGATCAGGCCTTGACCGTGGTGGGCCAGGCGGCACCGGCGGTCATTGTCTTGGACTGGCAACTGCCGGACAGCGATGGCCTGGCCTCGCTCAAGGCCCTGCGGCAACGGACGGCGGTGCCCATTTTGATGCTCACGGTGCGCGATCAGGAACCCGATATTATTCGGGCCTTGCAAGTCGGAGCCGATGACTACGTGGTCAAGCCGTTTAGTCCGGGCCAAGTCCTCGCCCGGTGCGGGGCGCTCCGCCGTCGGGACCGCAGCCGGTCCGGGGACGCGTCCGCGGACCCCCGCCAGGTGCAGGACCTCCTCTTCGATCGCTCCCGCCGCCAAGTGCGGCGCGGGTCTGAATTGTTGGACCTCACGGCGCTGGAATGGGATTTGCTCACGCTCATAGCCTTCTCGCCTGGACGGGTGTGGACACGAGGCGAATTGCTCGACCGGATTTGGGGGGATGTAGGCGAGGTATTTGAGCGCGCCGTCGACATGGAAATGGTGCGGCTCAGGAAAAAATTGGGGGATAGCGCCGATCGGCCGCGATACATTGATACCGTGCGCGGCGTGGGGTATCGTTGGCGCGCCGAGGCCAGACCACCGGAGGACTCCTAAACCGGTGGGCTCTATACCCCGCGGAACAGCCCGCCACCCAAGACCCCGCCCACCATGCCCACCATGCTGGCGGTCATGAGGGTCATCGCGGTCGCAGTCCCGGGCAGACCCACAATCGCCGCAACCAGATCGCCTAAAAAGCCGCCGAGGGTGCCTCCCACCATCATCTCCATGGTCTCCATCCCCGCGCCGACGTGCCAATGCGCACGTTCCGCCGCCCCCCAGTGCGGCACAAGCACCATGCCCAGAACCGTCAGGACGGCCGCGATGAGGCTGTTCGGGATGAGCCACACCGCCAGGATCCATCCTATCCCGGCCGTCTCCAATCCGAGCGCGAATGGCCTGGGGTACCAAGCAACGCGGTCATGGGCCATCAGCCGCCCTCCTCCCTCCTACGCAGCGCATCCACACGATGCCCGCTGCTCATGATCTATGTGGGGCCCGATGTCGGCTAGACCACAAGGAGACAACATCGTCACGCCGCATGCGGGGGCAGGCACCCAGTGGCGACGGTGGAAAGGGTGCAAAATTTAAAGTAGCGGGCACCGTAGAAGTTTTTGTTTCACAGATGAGGCAAAACGTGACGATGTCCATCAGCGGACGTCCGAATAGTTCCTCCGGGATCGGAGCAAAGTATCCACATGACTGCGACTAACATGGATGTCATGGGATCTGGCGAGTCGGCGGCAAGGGCAGTGCTCGTGACATCAGCCCAAAGGGCTGGGATTCGCGTTGGCCGAACGGCCTCAGACCGCGGCCTACGGTTAACGCGAATGGTCGGTAGAACTGTCAGGGGATGCGGAGGACTGGGGAGTTGGGAAGAAAACCCCATTGAGGCCACCCGACTCATCACAACCGCAATGAGTCCAACCGATGTCAAAATGACTTGGGGAAAACAGTCAGATCTCAACCGGATACCCTCGTTCTGGCAATGGAGGGCGAAAATCCACTTGTTGGTCGATTCGGTACAGGCGTTGGTCACCAGACGGTCACAGTCAGCAAAAATCTGGTCGTGCTCAAGGCCTCATGGCCGTGATCGAGCGCCCTGGCAACGATGTCCACCCGTTTGACGATGGCCCCCGGCCATGTCCCCTGAATGGGGCGCCGACTCATGGTCCCGTGTGGTGGTCACCGGTGAACCGCAAGGGTACGTCGTAGGCTTCGGGGTAATAAGGTTGATGAACCCCGGTGGTAAACGCCACGTCACCGGATGATAGCTGGCTGCTTGCCATGATGGGCGGTAGGATCAAGCGACTTCGCTGGGATGATCTATGATGGGGCACTTTAGTCGGCGGAACTCCGCAGTGTTGGCGCGACTCCATTAACGGCTGGGCTTGGTCGTGATGGCCTGCTTCCCCAGTTGTTTCCACGCGGCGACAAAAGGGGCCTGGGCCACCGCTTCCGCGGCTTGTCCCGTCCACGGATTGTTAATCAATAGGACGTGCGGACGATATCCCACCACCAGCACGGCGTGCTCCAACGGCGTGGCATGCACCAGGCCTTCCGGGCTGTTCCACGTCACCCAATCCGTGGTTGGTTGAAACGTCAGCGTGGTCCACACCTCGACCGGAATGCCGTGGGCCACCTGCGCCAAGATGTCGGAAAACGGGTGCCCCGTCAGATTCTCGGCTCGGCCAGGCAAGACCTGGTTCAACAGTGTCATCATCGGCCCATTCGAGATGCCGTAGCCATAGTTGGCTCGATAAACACTCCCCACAAAGCCCACGTTGGGATTGCCCCAATACACGACCTTATGCACAATTTGTCCCGTCGCCGTGGTGACGTCGGCCAGTTGCAACGGCGTCGGATCCTTGGGCATCTCGGCCGCCAATGTCATCTTACTCACCGGGTGACCCACGGCCGACAGCAACATCGACAGACTCGTCACTTCGCACCCGTTAGGCAGCTGAGGAAATTGCGATTGGGCCGCCACCGGAATGACAGTGGATGACGGGACAGCCGGGGTGGGGTCCTGCGAGACCTTTCTCGGGTGATGCGATGGGATAGAGGCGCGTCTTCTTGTCTTCAAGAGATTCGGCGTGCCGATCGTGCGGGGCTGCCGACTGTGGCCCCACCGGTTGAACCCCCAAAGACCGAACACGGCGAGGATGCCGAGAATGACCGCCGTGCGCGGCCAGACCCAGCGGCGACGGGGGGATCGTCGGTGTAATGCCCGTTTCATGAGGAGAACTCCTTCCTGGTCTGAAAAACGGAAAACTCTGGTCTACCCTCCTACATCAGGGTGGTAGACGACTCCGATGCCCGGCCCACCGCGACAGCGTCGGGTGCTTTAACCCAATAAGGACACAACATGAGGACGCGATCAGTCCTCTCTACCGCAAGTTTTTCAAACACCCTCTTATTGTGGGGATTCCTGTTATGATGGCTCATCGATCCTTCGTCATTAAGTTTAAGTCCTCGGCCACATTCCGGGTCCTATGGGTCTCCCGCATACGGACCATAAGGACAGCCGCCATAACCACGACGAGGAGACCCATGATGACAATGGTGCGCGCCGCGCCGACACGCGCCAACAGTCCCCCCCCCCCCCCACGGCAATCCCCTCGACCAGATAGCCGCCATCCCGCCACAGACGGTAGACCCCCAACACACTGCCCCGCCGGTCCGCCGGAGCCACATCGCTGACGGCCGAATTGAGGGTGGGATATAAGAGGGCCATGCCCGCGCCGCTCTCGGACGATTTAGGTACCGTATTTAAGGCGTTGGCGGATCCCTTGCGCCGGCGGATCTTGCGGCTCTTAAGCGATGCCCAGTATCATTGCCGGAATGGGGACAAGACGGTGAACGGGATCTGTGTGCAGGATCTGTCGAAATATCTCGAGGCGCCCCAATCCACGATTTCCCGCCATCTGGCGATTTTGTCCGGAGCCGACTTGGTCTTCCATGACCGCGATCGCACCTGGCATTACTATGCGGTGAATGCGTCACGCGTCGGCGCCGTCGTGGACTGGATGCGCACCCTGATTCCCGTGGGGGAAGGGACGCGGGAGGCGACTAATCGCCTCCACTCCCCCCGCGAAAATTTTGGTGGCGAATCGCCGCAAAGTCTGGCGACTGAGTCGGCAGACTCGTCAGGATAAACGCGCGGAATTCCGTCGGCGTACGGGGCTGTAACGCGGTATTGTACCGGCGTTCAAACCCGATGGTGGAAACGACCTTTCCACTCAAGTCACGCCCTCACGTGGATCCGGCGTAAGCCCCCGGAAAGATTTCGACATAGTCCGGCAGCGCCAGCAGCCGCTCAAAGAGACTACCGTACAACTGGTCCGCGCCGTCCTCCGCCACCAGATCTGGCCGGCCGGCGTCGCCAATCATCAGCGTGTGACCTGTCAAGACGCACCAGGGCTCGGGACCCCGCTTGTGGTCCGTAATCGCGAGGCTGATGTGTTCCGGGGTATGACCGGGTGTATGCCAGACCGTGATCGTGACGTTCCCCAGCGTCAACTGGTCCCCATCACGAACCGCGGTAAAGGGCACCGTCAAATCCGAGGCGGCCTCATGCATGACCAGTTCCGCCCCGGTGGCCTGGGCGAGCGCCCAAGCCCCGGAGAGATGATCGGCATGAATATGCGTGTCCATGACGTACCGGAGAGACAACCCATCGTGCTGAAGCGTCTCTAAATAGGGATCGAGATCAGGCAGCGGATCCACCACTGCAGCCTGGGCTTGCCCGACTCAGCCGAACAGATAGCTCGCCGCCACGACCGGTGTATCATGAAGAAATTGGCGGAATAACATGGACAGTCCTCCTTAATCCGTGAGTCCGAATATAGTGAAGTATAATAATAAATCGCCATCACGCATAGTCCCGGGACCGCATGGTGTGGGCGCCCCTACCCATCACGACCGGACGGACGGCTGGCCCCGCAGTCGCAACCAACGCGCCGCCGTTGATGGTCGATCGCTGGACCGACGCGCCGCTGTCCCCGGGGATGCGGACCGGTCTGCGCACTGTCGGACCGCCACCCCCGGCCCCTGGGTCAGTGCCGCCGGCCAGAGATTGGTCGCAGCAAGGAGCAACGCTCCGACCGCGCCCCCCAGACACCCCATGGCCCGGGGCGGCATCGCGTGGCCCTGCAGGGGCGGCTCAGCTGCCGGCGCAGCAGGAGAGTGTGCTGACATCTTTATGGAAGGTGATGGCGGCCAATTTAACCCCTTCGACCATGGTCAGATAGGGGAAGAAGAGGCTCGTGACGTCGGACAGGCTCATGGCATATTTCACGGCCAGCGTGCCCACCTGAATGATCTCCCCCGCTTCCGGGGCCACCACGTGCATTCCCACAATCCGCTCCGTTCCGTGTTCCACCACCAATTTAATAAACCCGCGGGTATCCCGATTGGCGAGCGCGCGCGGCACATAGGCGAGCGGCAGACTGGTACAGGTGCAGTCGAGTCCCGCCGCCTCGGTTCCCGCGTCGGTTAAGCCGACGCTGGCCACCTGCGGGTCGGTAAACGTCACCTTGGGTAGCGTCGTCACATCGAGGATGCGGTCGCCGAGGCCCAGCGCGTTGGTGGCGGCAATGCTGCCGGCCTCCGCGGCCACATAAACAAACATCGCCTGGCCGGTGACATCCCCGGCCGCATAAATGGTGGGGAGGGACGTTTGCAGGCGGTCGTTGACGACCATCGCGCCCCGACTGTCCATCGCCACCCCGACCTCGGCGAGCCCGAAGTCGGCGGTGTTGGGCCGGCGCCCCGTGGCCACCAGCAACCGATCCGCCGTGAAAGTCTGCGCCCGCCCCCCGCTTAGGGCCTGGACGGTAAAATGCCCGTCCTCGTGGGCCACCGATTGAATCTGCACGCCCACGTGGATGCCGAGCCCCTCCGTCCGGAGGTATTGGGCTAACCCCTCACTCACTTCGGTGTCCTCCAGCGGGACAATCCGGTCCAATGCCTCTAGCACGGTCACCTGGCTCCCGAGCCGTTGATAAAGCTGCCCGATTTCCAGGCCGACCGCGCTCCCGCCGATCACCAGCAGGGTCTCCGGCAAGGTCTCACTCGCCAGCGCCTCAGTGCTGGTCCAATAGGGCGTATCGGCGAGTCCGGGGATGGGCGGCGCCCAGGGATGGGCGCCCGTGGCCACGATGAGCCGCGGGGCCACCAGCGTGTCGGTGCCCACCGTTACCGTCACGGGATCGGTCGTGCGAATCACCCCGTGGCCGGCCACCCACTCGATCTGGGGATACGCCGCCAGCACATCGGCATATTTGGCTTGGCGCAATGCCTCTACCAAGGCGGTCTTGTCGCCCATGACTGTCGACCAGTCGACGGCCGTGCCGCTTAGATTCAGTCCTTGAAACCGGGGGTGGAGGGCGGCGTGGCGCGTGTTGGCCGCCGCAATTAGGGTTTTGGAGGGGACGCACCCCACATTGACGCACGTCCCCCCCATGGTGCCGCCTTCAATCATCGCCACGCGTTTGTTTGCCTCCGCCGCGCGAATGGCGGCCGCAAATCCGGCGGAACCCCCGCCTAACACTAAGAGGTCATAGCTCTGCATCGTTTTGCGCTCCTTGGTCATCGTCGATTTCTGATGCTCATAATCGAATGCGAGAATATATCTAGCAAAGAAGGGGCGTGAGGTGGCCGAATCGCTCAAACCACTGGGTTGTGAATCCGCCATTACCGCTCGTCTGGCACCCCGGTCCCTGGGGCCTGCAGGTTCGGCTGACATGTCGCGGATCCCGCACGGCGCAGACGCCAATAGCCCCAACCCATCGCCCCTAACATCAGCACCCCCAGGCCGATCCGGACGGTGATACTGGCCACCCACGCGCCCACGAGGGACGCGACGCCTGTGAAACCGAGCACGGTGAGTAAAACCGGGGCACCGCAACACACGACGCCAATAATGGGCACCGCCCATAGCCACCCCGCCCGCTTTTTCTGGTTCATCGTATCCAGCGGGCAACCCGCCTCCTCGGCCGGGGCCTTTTGTACGTTCGTCATCATCGACATTGCCTCCTGTCTTATGCGGGATCAGGGAGAATCCACTGTTGCCATAACTGCCCCGCCCAGGGTAGGAGCTGCTGCACCGACGCCACCGTGTCCGATTCTCCGAGCCGCTTACCTAAGCGGACAAACACGATGTCTGTTCATGTCCCGCCACACAACGGACGGGCGACTTGGGGTTCCGCGAGCCGAATGCCGAGCGTGGCATCGGAATCGGTCCACGCGCCATCCTGAAAGTACAGGTGTACCACTGTACCGTCGGGGGCCACACGCGAGTCGACGCGGGCGTCTCCCCCCAGCGCAGCGGGAATGCCGATCGCATCCAGCGCGCACCAGGTCCAGTAGCGGCGGCCGTTCCACTGTAAGCGGTGGGGGGCGGGGACGAGTGACAGGCCACCCACGCCGGTGACGTAATCACCGTCGGCGGTCGCCAGCCCCTGATCGACCATCGTGTGCACCGTCTGGGTCACCGCTTGGTCCGACGCCCCTAGCGCACAGGCCAGATCGGCGATGGTTGGGGCCCGACCCGTCAGGAGTCGGCGAAACGCGGTGCGTGTCACGGCGCGTTCGTCCGCCGATCGCGTGTGCTCCCAGTCTTCCCATGCCTTCAAGACTCGGCTATCCACGGCTAGGCACCCCCGGCCGGCCGACCACGGCACAGGTCGCCACGCCCGCCCAATGATCGCTAAAAACAGCTTCACCCACGTCCAGTAAGGCGGGGACCCGGTCGTCCGCAATCCGATAGTAGACATAGCGGCCCTGGGCCTCGGTGCTCACTAGGCCGCAGTTTTTGAGACACGCCAAGTGATTCGAGAGATGCCCTTGGCCAATTCCCAGCCGATCCACGAGTTGGCCGACATTGAGGTCGCCTTCCTGGCGCAACGTCGCCAATACCCGCAAGCGAATCGGATGACTCAGCGCCTGCCAGAAATCGGCCCACAGGGCGTACGTCTCGCTCGTTTTCTCGGTCATAATGTTCCTCCTCGATGGGTCCCCGATGGGGTCGTTCTGCGGCGCCCGGCCCGGTTAGGCGTTCGCCTGCGTGGTCAGCCGTCCGAGTTGGGCATTTGACGGCAACGCGCCGTCATAAAGGAGGTGCCCATTTTTCGCGATCACCGCCACCGTGTCCAACTGAGTCACATGGTAGGCGTTGACGATGGCATTCGTGCTGAAGGCCTGCGGCCAATGCGCCCCCACCGCATGCGCCATGGCCAAGACACTCTGTGGACTGTCATAGCCCGGATCCACATCGAGCGAGAGCCATTGGACCGACTTCGGCGTGGTCGCGGCCAAGTGGGCCAGTTGCTGTTCCCCACTAAAACAGCTCCCGCAGCCGGACGACATGAAATACGCCACCGTGGGCCGCCCATTCGGCACCGTCACCGTGCCCGCGTTGAGCGAGGCCACGTGAAACGCCGGCGCTGTCGTCGTCGGGCCGCTCGAGGGGATCGGGCTGGCCGAGGTTCCCACGGGCACACTCCCATTCGCCGGGGGTGGCGCGGTACTCACCACCGCCACCGGATGGATAGGTGCTGTGGCCTGGGGCGTCGCCGAATGTGTAAGGTGATAGCCCACCCCCGCCATGGCCCCTAGGGCCCCAAATCCGGCAATCCACCACCATCGTATTGTCATCTCTTGCACTCCGTTCACCCCAGCCAGACTATGCCCAGAAGTGTCCTGGCCCCCACAGCCAGTAATATCCCAAATACCCCCCGGCCCCGACGATGATGATTCCAAGCGCCTGATTCAACCACGGGCCAATCGCCCGGATCGCTCGAAGCAACCCATCCCGCGCAAATAGGGTGACGAGCCCGACCCCGACCAAGACGACTGCCGTGCCGAGTCCAAAGGAGCTCACGATGTCGATCACGATGCCCCAGCCGCCCGCCACGGCGGGTGCGAGCGCGGCGAGAAAGAGCGGCAAGGTACAACTGAGCGCCGCCACCCCGTAGACTATCCCGGCGATCACCAAGGTCCACCCGGAGCGGCCCCGGGGGGCCACGCGGCCCATCCCGGTCCAGCGGTCGATGGGAAAGTGAAAGAGCCCCAACGCCACGGCGCCGCCGCCGACAATCAAGACGCCACTCAGGGTGAGCATGACGGTATGGAGGATGGGAGATAGCACCTGTCCAATGCCGTGCATGACCACCGCAAGGGCCGCCATCACGGCGGTAAAGCCGACGGCCATCAACAGGCCGGACTGTACGCCCATGTAAAAGGCGAGATTCATCGGTGAAGGCCTCCTGCTTCGTCACGACTTATTGCAATAATACAATGTCACCATCAATCCAGCAAGCGGCCAGGCGCAATTTCCCCCTACGTCCTTTATCTGCCATCCAGCGCTCGAGGGACGCGAAACGCCGGCGGAATCCGGCGTTTCGGTTCGCTCCCCGACGATGAGCCGGGTAGGCTCTTGTATGATGGCACAATGCTCAGGTCAGTGCCTGGGTCCCCCCATCCCGCAGACTTAAGACGCCGCGTGGATTTGGAGCGGGCCAGCCTGAATCGTGACCCCGCCCAGCGTATCTTTCACCGGGCACATGCGCTCGGCGTGTTCCACCAGCGCAGCCACACGGTCCTGCGGGCTCGGCGAATCAATGGTAATCGTATAGCGAATCTCTAGGAATCCGGGCCGGACCATCGGATTCACGCCCGTAAAGCCATCCGGATCGAGGTCCCCTTCGACGTGAATCGCCACGTGCGATAGCACGACCTCATGCAGGGGGGCAAACGAGGCCAGCAGGACGTTCAAGCACCCGCCTAGTCCCGCGAGCACCAATTCCACGGGGTTGGCTCCCTGATCGGCCCCACCCCCAAGGAAACGTCAAAGTCAGACCGGCCAATCCATGCGTCCATGTGCTAACCGCCGACGATCGTGGTAACGACCGGGTGCCGAGTTCGCGGAGGAGTCCAATGGGAGGGAAGTTCGCAAACCGGTGATAAGCCCGGTCGTACGACCGGGGAATAAGCTCTACGCAGACGAGGTCGGGTTAACCGAGAAGCACGCGCGCCACGTGTTCTGGGTGACGATTTAAATAGTTCACGGCGCGTTGGATATTGGGCACCTGCAAGCGGCGCAACAGGCCAATCGCGGTATTCCGTAAGGTTGCCATGACCCGCGGCCCGTTTTGGGTCCGGATTTGCGACCGATCCTCATCGTAGATCATATCGCGCTCCCAGTGCAACCGCGTTTCGATGCCCCAGTGTCCGCGCACCAGGGCCCCAATGTGGGCGGCGTTGGCCTGCTCGGGAGTGAGGTCGGTAATCCCCAATGCCACCTCATCCCGGGGATGGGACCCGTCTAAATCTGTGACATGGCGGTCGATCCGGAACGCTTGCCCCAGATAGGGCCACTCGACGTAATCATTCAGCACGGTCGTGGTCCGCACGATACGGGTTTCGATGCGGCCGTGGCCCCGGTCGATGGTCTTGGCCACCTGAGGGGGAAAAATCATCGTGGCCGACGGCCGCGATGGCTTCTGCGAGGGTGGCCTGATTCCCTTTGACCTCCATCACATAATGCGCCTGTTTTTCCTTGACAATGTAGCGGGCCGTGTCCTTTTGCGTGTGGAGGGCGTCGACCGTGATGATTTGCCCGGCGATGTCCAGCGGGTCAAGTAACTCGCGTAACTTTGGAATTTCGTTGGTTTTCTGGTCGACATTCACCTGCCCGACCACGTGGCCCGTGCGATGGACCAGACCCGATAAGAGATGCACCGGGCGCGACCGGGCTCCGTGACCGGAGCCTCGCAGACTTTTACCGTCGACGGCGATGGCATCCCCTAAGCGACGCGACTCGTCGTCCAGCCACCCATTCAGAACCGCGTCCACGGCCTCCGCATCCACCTGTTGCAAGACCCGGCGGATGGTCGGTTCACTCGGGACTTTATAAGTGTCGCCCCACCGCCGACAACCAAAGCGGCGACGCGCTTCCGGGTCGAGGTCGTGAATCCAGTCGCTGATGGCAATATAGTTCTGCTGTCCCGCCAACACCGCCGCTAAGGCAAGCACCAAGACCTGATCCATGGCATGGCGAATGCCGCGACGGTGCCGCGGATCGGTGAGCGCCGCCAAGCGGTCGCGGAGACCGTTCGGTCCCGTCCAATTCAAGGCATTAAAATCCAACAGGGTGAGTGCCCCTCCCATCAGCGCGGCGGACAGAAAGGGAGCCCGAAGGACCTCCGGACTATCCGGCCCTAAGGGCCGGATCCACAGTTGTTTGGGATGACCGTGGCGCACATAACGCTTGTGACGGCGCGCGAAGCCGCGCGTGTCGCCCAAGTATTGCCATCCTGCGGCCCGGTAGCTCGTGCCGGCAAATCGCGCCGGGTCGACGAAGGTTTCGGCTAACACCACGGGGTGACCATACACCACCACCCAGTCGTCCCGGAGTCGCCGGAGGTTCAGGGCGAGCACCTTGGACGCCAAATTGGGCACCTGCACGTCGGGCAGAATTAAAAACCGCGCATTATTCACGACAAATCGGAGGCGCGCCCATTGCTGGGCGCGAGTCCAGCCAATCCACTGATCCCGCGGGCGGGACATCCAGGCCGCAGCTGCCCATCCTAACAAGGCCACCCACTCATCCTCGACGCACGCCACATAACTCAGCGATTCGCCGACGAACCCTCGAAATCCGAGATAATGATGGGTGGCCATCAACGTGCGCCACAAATCCCGCTCCTCCGGCCGAATAGGCCGGAGCTCAAGAGACGCTGCCCAGTGCGGCACCAGCCGACCCCGAATTGTCGCTGTGTCGGTATGCATGCTAACACGGTAACAGCCCGTCGATAAAAAGTCCAGTCTTAGATCCCGAGCAGAGGATTATCAAGGCTTTCCGCTACTTTGACGAGGCCTTGGCCCCACCCCACGTGACCGGTTCATCAATCGTCATCTGATGCTGCCGAATCTGCGCCCGGGATTGTACTCCGTGTTGCACCCATTCCACATCCGTCGAGAGCATAGTTTTCGCCATCAAGCACCGCCTCCTTGCCTTTCGTCTTGGGACCGCGTCCGGATCTGCCGATGGGCTTCCACGGCACGGATCCGCCGATCCCCCGACGCTGCCGCTATCATACACGAATAAAATCCGAGTAACAAGATAGGAATACTGTTATATTGATACAATCAGAGATTCGGGAAACTGAGCCGGATAGATAAAATGCGGGGTATGTCTTGGCCGACATGGGTGACCAAAGCTATCGGCGGTGAATGCGCAACCGGCGCGAGGCCCGCTATAGTCTCGCTGCGCACGGGCATCCGTGCCCGCTATCGCCCGATTGCCGAGTAGGGGGCCAATCCTATGGTAGGCTAAGCATCCAGCGCCGAGACCTCCTTCCGGAGATGGCTTTCCGGATGCTCGCCCCCGAACCGTACGTACACCTCTCGATGTGTACGGCTCTCCATTTACTCGTCAGCTAGTGTGTGTGAATCCCCGCGTGGCAGGGGTCACACACCACTAGAGGAAGCAAGTCCCGTGGGTTTTCGGTCAAGTTTGTCGCGTCTCGGACAAGATCCCGCGTCGCGATCGGGTTGGATAGTAGCCCCGTTGTCGCCGGGTGGATATTGCTGCCCAGGTTCACGACCGTGTCCACCGTGATCAAGGTCGTCCGCACCAATTGGGCTAATCGCGGAGAACATGCGATGCTCAATTTTCATCCACTTGGCGCGAGGTGCAAAGTGACAGACGATGATGGTGCCGCCCGTATCATCCGCGACACGCTGTAAGTCGACGCCGCCGCTTTAGGGGGTGCGAGTCGACACCCGAGTTAAGGACGCCCGGGCACGGGACATTTCCGGCATCCACCGTCAACGCCTACATGCTCGTCCTGAGCGGCTCCTTCCGCTGTAGATACCTCCCGAGACAGTCTCGACAAATAAAGTCGATTTCCGTCAGGTAAGCGGGCTCGTAATAGGTGTCGTAGTGATACGGAAAGGACCGGTGGCATTGACGACAGGCATGCATCACCGCCTTCAGCGGCGCGTTGTCCTCGCACGCCCCGGGCTCCGGTAAACGCGGCCCGAGATGCCGTGCACTCATGGCCGCGCTCCTGGGGACCGCCGCGGCCGAGCGGCCGCCTCCGCGCTCCGATCCCGCCTCACGACTGACCCCCCACCGCAGGGCGGCGCACGTACACCCGGTGAATGCCGCGATGCCAGACACTGACGGCGGCCGGGTTTCCGGGGTTCACGTAGAGTTCCCCGGTGGCCGTATACCCTGCGGGAGGCGCCTCGAGCACGGCGCGATAACGGCGTGGCCACGTCCGGACCATGATGGCGAACACGAGGCCCGCGCCCAAGAGGTAGCCGCCGATCGCCGGAAGGCGGATGCGAAAGAACGCGAGGGCCCCGAGGAGACTGGCCAGGCTGGTCAGCCCGATGACCCGCCGGCCCACGCGCACCGATCGAGAGGGCGGCAAGGCCCCGGGCTCCCGGAGGACCCGCGCTGAAAGCTGCCGAGCCGAGGCGCGCCACGTCCGCCGCATCATCACCCCGGTGACGAGTAAAATGGGGGGCGTAAACAATTGCATCAAGGTGGTGAAGCCCAGGCCCCAGTGGGGGTTGACATAGTGGATGAGGTACAAGGGATTGGCCCGGGTCGTTTCCCCGATGAATCCGCGGAGAATGGCGTAATAGAACATGGCGGACCAGAACTGATAACCCGGCGGCGGCGTCCGCCGATGCTCCATCCAGAAGTAGCGCGCCAGTAAGAACACGCCAATAAACGATCCCCACAACTGCTCCGGCCAGCGGCCAAACCCGAGTTGCGTCATGTGTCCGAGGACTTGGTGATCAAAAATGTTGCCAATCCGGACCATAAAAATACCCAACGCGATGCCGGGGACCGTCCAATCCATGATGTGATTGAACAACAGTGGCCGCCGTCTCAACTGCACCCAAAACGCCAGAAGACCAAAGAGCAGGGCCCCGTCGATGGCCAGACCGCCCTGCCAGATTTTCACCGTTTGCAGCGGATCCGTCCAGATCCATTGCGGATCATTGGCGAGCACGAACACGAAGCGCGCGCCGATGACCCCCCAAAGCACGGTCCAGGGGACCACATTGGATATTCGGTCTGGATCCTCCCCCCACTGCCGAGCACGTTCTAAGAGGTAGTATCCGCCCCCTAATATAGCCATGACCATGAAGATGCCGTACCAATGGACCCCCACGGGGCCGATTTTAAACGCGTAGGGATTTAACCAAGGAATATACACGCGCGTCCTCCTTTAACTGTGCTGGCGTCGACGGACTCCCCTGAGCCCCGCCCGTCCGGGGTCCGGCGGCCTCCCATCCGGTGCGATCGCGCGTCCGAATGCCTACCCGGGCCACATCTCGGTGAGCCCTCAAACCGTGGACCGCGTCCCACGCGCCGCCATGTCTCGGCGCCATGGGGGGGGCTACCATGCCGCGGAAGACGGTCGCCACGTGCGCCACTCCGCGATTCCTCGCGGAGATGGGGCGGTTCGGCACGTTCGAGCCAAGGCTTGTCCGCTTCACACCGTCTCCCACCCTGTGTCGCGGCCTTCCGGGCATAGGCGTTGAGGCATCCTCATCCCCGGAGACTCTCCTCGCGTTCACGCAGCAACGCCCGCAGATGCTCATATTCGCGCACCGAAATCTCGCCCCGGCGGAGCCGAATCGACAAAATCGCCTGCGGATCATCGTGGCGGATGGCCCCCCGCCACTGTGTCCACCACCCCCAGATCCCCGCGATCAACCCCAGGCTGAGGGCGAACCACACGAGGGCACTCCCCCACATGGCCCACGCCATCGATGATCCCATCATGGTCCCGCCCTCCTCCGGGATCCTGCCGTCCTGGAGCCGACCGGCCAACCGCCCCACCGGATTCCGCCAGGACGCCGTCCTACGCCGAACGGGGGGGTCCAGGCGACCACCGCCACGCGATTTCGCGGCGCGATCACGCCATCCCGGGGGGCCACGATCCGCTCCCGGAGCAGTATCGCCAATTGGGCCCGCTGCGCCTCCGTCGACAGATCCAAGAGGGTCGCCATCCCATCGAGCACGGTTTGCGGATCGCGCCAGACGTCACTCCGCGGGGGTTCTTCCACGATGCGCACATCCGCCACAATCCCCTGCTCCCACAGGAGCGAATAGAGATCACGAAACACGGGGCGCCGGCGCGGGTCGATCGGGGTGGAACCGGGCCCACAGATCCTGCAGTGCCGCCCATCGGTGCTCGACCGGGATCGCCACCACACAGCGCCGCGTGGCCACCGCCTCCATGGCCCGGATAAACGCGCGGGGGGCCGCGGAAAAGTGAATCACCCAGGCCGCCAAGGCCACCTCCACCGGAGCCACCGCCGCCGTGGGCCAGATTTCCGGCACCGTGTGGATCCGCGACGCCGCTGGGGACGCCCCTACCGCCTGGGCTAATTGCTCCCGCATGATCGCGGACGGCTCCACCGCCCAGACGTCGCAATCCGCTTCGGCTAACGGTACCGTAAAGCGGCCAATCCCGGCGCCGATGTCGACCACGGTCCGCTGAGGCCCCAGGGACTTCAGGACCTCGTGGGTAATGGCGTGGTCGCGATAATCGGACGCCGGCTGCCGTCGGAGCGCCTCCGCCATCCGCGCCATCGCGGTTTCGGGAAAGATGACGGGCTGCCAACGGGTCGAGTCACTCATTCGGATTCCCTTCCTCTCGTGCCGGTTTTCTTTTCACCCCACGTTCGCGGCGGGGGCGGGAGCCCGACCCTCGCCGGTGGTCACGGATTCCCGCGAACCGTCCCTCCGGGGTGTGAGGGCGCCTAATCCGCGGTCTGGCCCAAGTTCCCGGCCCGAATGGTGGCGGCCTCGGCCGGCGGGGGTTTTAACAATTTCAAGACCTGATCTACAAACGCCTCGGGATCGGGCAGCTGGACGAAGCGATTCCAGTGCCGCTCAAACCCAATGGTGGACACCGGTTTGGGACTCAAAAACAACCCGCCGCAGGCCGACGCGCCATAATGGGCGGGATACAGTTCCGTCGTATCCGGCAGGGTGAGAATTTTGCCGTGGATCGAGTGATATTGATCCACGGCCGCGTCCCGGATTCGCGCTGGCGTCGCCTCCACCAGATCGGGGCGCCCCACGTCGCCCACAAATAACGATCGCCACTCAAGATCAACCACGGCTCGGGTGACCGCGTCCGGTCGGTCACCACCAAGGACAGGCTATCCGGGGTATGCCCAGGCGTCTCCCAGACCTGCACGTGGACCTGGCCGAGGTCGATCGCATCGTCCTGATGCAACGGGTTCACGGCATAGGCGACGGGCGCTCGATGACTGAGCGACACCCGGATCCCGAGTTTGTCGGCGAGCTCGCGCGCCGCCGACGGATGGTCGGCATGGACATGGGTTTCCACGACCGCGGTGATCGCGAGACCCCAGTCCGCCGCCTCCAAAATGTAGCTATCGGCTCCGAGTTGGCCTAAGGGATCCACGACCAGGCCCTGCCCCACCACGTCATCCCCGACGAGAAAGGAGGCGCAACCCCGCGTATGATCCCACAGCGGCACAAAGATCATGGCCGTTCCCCTCCCCGTCGTGTCATCCTACACCGCCGCATCCGGTCGATGATGACCTCGGCGGCCCCTGCTTTCGGATCAGACATCCCTAAAATCTCCTCCTTTGTTCCGAGGATCGCGCCCTGTGGCGCGCGTCCCGCCGCCTGCTCAGATCCGCCCCTGCGCAGGTCTTCGGGCCTGTGGTTCCGGCTGGGGTTAGGCTCCCCGGACCGCACGCCCGCGAATCACGGGGAGAATCCCCCCGCTCCGGGCACTGTCGCACGCGGTCAACCGCAACGGGGAGTGGGTGACGGCCGTGTGGACGTCTCGGGTCAACCGACAGCCTCCCCCCACGCGCCGCCACACCGGCTCGATGCCGTGCTGGACCCACCGGACCCCCGGCTGGGGACTCACCACGTGTTCCAAAAACAGATACTGGCCACCCGGCGTCAGCACCCGGGCCACTTCCCGCAAGACGCGCGCCACATCCACCACACTGCAGAGGACCAAGGTGCTAATCACGGTGTCAAAGGATTCCGGATCAAACGGCATGGCTTCGGCGGGCCAGGCCACCACCGGCAGGTCGGGATACCGGCGCGCCAAGGTGCGCCGCATGGTCGCATCGGGCTCCAGCAAGATCAACGCGGCCACCCCCTCGCCGAGGGCAGGAACATCCAATCCCGTCCCCGCCCCCAGGATGAGGGTCCGGCCCACCGCCTGGGCATTTTGCTGCCGTCGGGCCTGTCCCACCGCGCGCTCTAAGAACCGCTCCGTGTAAGGATACCACCGGCTAAACCGGGGATGGTCGACCCAACGGGCGGCGCCCGGTCCGCGTCGGTCCGCGCCGCCCATAATCAGGACACCACAAACTGGCCGACCATGCCGTGCGCCGCGTGACCGGGCACTGGGCAAATGTAGTGGTAAGTCCCAGCCGTCGCCGCCGTAAACTGCGTGCTCCGGTGGTACTGGCCTTGGCTCGTCTCCGGCAAAATGGGCATGACAAAGGATCCGGAGAAGGCCGCCGTTCCCTGCATCATGGCCATCTCTTGAAAGGGCGGGGTCGCTTTGGTGACCTCGAATCCATGCATGTAGCCCTGGTCGGCATTGACGAGGTCCACGGTGACGTGGGCCCCCTGCGGCACCACCACGGTCGGGTTGATGAGCCCGTCAATCTCCCACTGCATGCCCGGGAGGTGCAGGGCCGCCGGGGCCGCCAAGGGCACGAGGAGGTCCTGCGTGTTATGGTACGTGATGGTGTTGGTCGCCCGGTCGATGGTGACGCCCCGCTCGCTCTGCTGCACGAGCGCCGCCACGTGGCCCGGTGTCCACACCGACCCCGACGCCGCCGCCATCATCCCGGATCCGCCGGATCCGACGTAGCCCATCACGGCGTGTGTGTTGCCCATGTATTGATTCATCGCCGCCGCCATCCCGCCGGTCGACCCGCCGCCCATCATGGCGCTCATACTGGCCCCGCTTCCTCCAGGCGACACCGCCCCTGACGTCGCCGGGCGCACCGACGTGCCATGCGCTGCCGCCCAAGCCACCCCGCCGACGGTACCCGCCGCCATGAGACCGAGCCCCACGGCCAATCCACTCCATCGCTTCATATCTGTCCGCTCCCTTATCATGTCTTGTCTCCGGTCTCCTCCATCGCGACTGCGCCCCCACCGGGGGACCAGCCGCTGTGCGGGGCCCTCCTGGCCACCCCGACGGGGGCGCACCCCAGGCCTAGCGTCCCATCCGGCTGCTCATGGCGCCGACAGTCCCCATCACGGCACCCACCCCCGGTCTGGCGCGACTCCACCGCCGACGCCTGCGATCAACAGGCCCAACCCCATCACGAGGCCTCGGTATCGCTGTCGCAACGTTCCCGCCTCCTTCGATCGCTGGTCTCCCGCAGTCTAATCGCGCAAGTGCGCCCGAAGCTCCTCATATACATCCGGCGTAATCTCGCCCCGAGCCAAGCGCAACTGCAATTGGGCCAGCGGATCGTTCGATCGCCAGGGCTCCGACGAGCGCGGGGGTAGCAACGCACGAATCGCCCAGACAATGAGCACAATGACGCCGGCCAAAATGAGTAAGCCGAAGAGCCCCATGATCCACATCCCCGCGAAACCGCCCGCCCCCAGCAATCCCATCATGCTGATGCCCTCCTCTCGATGAATCCTCCTCAGGATACCCGCGTCGTGTGACGACGGTGTCACCGTCCTGTCACAATTTCGTCACAATCATTCCGCGTGACATATTTTTTGGCCACCGCCCGGCATCCCGGGCCTTTTTCCCGCGTTGGTCATGCGTTTACGAGTCGATGCCCTACCTCCATAAGACCGCCAATCCGCAGCCATCGCCACCAACGCCCACAACTGGGACGCGCCAGCGCGCGGCACCCACCGCGGCGGTATATTCGATCGAAACAGCGGATAAGCTAATGCCAGGGGAACGGATGCAGTGGCACTCGGGTGATGCGTGGTTCCTGCTCTGAGAAGGGAACGCGCCTCATGTGGGGGCGTCACGGCGGGCGTTGCCTGTGCCATCGTCTAGTGGGGCAAGATTTCGGGGTGTTCGGCGGGGTAGGCTTGCGCGGAGACGCGGTCGTCGGATCCCGGCGGTTGACCGCCCGGGGCACCGTGCAGATTCAAGATGTTTGGCTAATTTTATTTGTCATGACTGACGCTAAGGATTTCAAAGAGTTTTGGCATATATCAGGCGAATCTTTAGTGGCAGTACGGCAGGACCCAAGGGGTACTCTCGTTCGGCCGTTCGCCCAACGAGAATCGCGGTCTTTGCGGTTCCCTGAGTTCAGGGAACGGTCTCCTGCCACCCGTCAGTTATGCCATGTCAGTTGAGTCGACACGGAGGACTAACCCTCTTGGCAATGATGGTCACCGCTGCCAAAGATTGTTCGCGCCAACATCCAAGACTCCGGAGGTTCTATCGGTGCCCACTGTAATTAAACCTGACATGACATTAAGGCCGTGGACAGACCCTAAGGCAACCGCGTTCTCGCTATCCAGACCATCATCGCGGCGGCCGCCATCCCCCACACGATCAACGCCCGGGTAAAGCCGAGCGACAGCGTACGACTAAACCCCAGGCTGCCCGGCCCAAAGCCCACGAATAGGCACAACACATGGAGTCCCTCGCGAGGTCCCGCGGGGCCGCCAGATCCGTCACAATGCCCGTCAGCAACGGCTGCGTCACACGTCATACCCTATCCAGAACGGGATCACCGCGATTTTGGGGAGGAGTTCTGGTGCGGGGACAGCCAACCTGATGACAGAGGTCACCGCCAGTCTAGAGGGAATGATCCGCCAGCGTCCCCATTGGTCGGAGAGGCGCCCAATGAGGGGCCGCGAACACAAACCCCGGGATGCCATAGCCGAACAATGCCAGACCGACGCCCACCTCGCTGAGATGGTATCGGGTGACAAAAACCATCCCACGCCAGGTATCGATGCCGGAGTGGGATCCCGTTGAAGAGGACAGAGGCATAAGTCCGGGCCCCCCGCGGGTGGCGAACCAGACTGAGCCTGACCCACCCGACGTGGCTGAGGGGCATCGGGTGACGGCATCCTGCCTGATCGGCGAGGGTGGTCCGGTAATGCCAGAGGACCACACCAACGCCCGTGTCCAATCCCACCACCCGGAGGAACAGCCCACGCCAAGTCACGACTGGTTCGAGCACCGCGCCCCGGAGGCACTCAACGCCATCCCCCCGACCATTGGCCCCGAACACCCACCCGAGTGCGCGCCCGCGATCGTAATAAGGAAAGCGATCGCCAACCGTCGCCAACGCGATGGGCGCCACCCCGCCGGTCCACCCGGTCCAAGAAATGAGTGTGGTAGTAGCCCCATAGGGAATCAAATTTTTTTTGCGTACGCCAGTCGCATGTGACCGGGGTGTTGGCCGGGCGTGGTATCCTGGCGTTCAAAAGGCATGAAGGAAGGTCTGGCGGATGGTCATGCAGGGGACGCCGGCGGTGTCCGTGAATCCGTTGATGCTGTTTTATGTGTGGAATGGGGTGGTCGCGTTGGCGCTGGTGGTCGGCGGCGGCACCCTCTGGGTGGCCCATCGGACGTCCTATCCGCATCCGCGAGTCGACCGCGAGCCACGGGCGCGCCAAATCCTCCTGGTGGGGCTCGGCGGTCTCTGGATTGTGGATGGCCTGTTGCAGGCGCAACCGTTGATGGTGACCGCCTTCGTGCGCGGGTTGCTCGTACCGTTGCTCCCGGGTCAACCCCCCCTCGTGGCGGCCGTGGTCCAGGAGAGCATGCGACTCTGGCGCCTCCATCCGCTGGCCTGGGATCTTGGGGCGGTGTGGCTCCAAATTGGGCTGGGGTGCGCCATTCTCCTCGGCGGCGGCACCCGATGGCGGCGGGTGGCGCTCTGGATGTCCACCGGATGGGGCCTCCTCGTCTGGATTGCGGGCGAGGGCGTGGGCAGTCTCCTGGCGGGCGGCGGGTGGTTTGTGGGGAGTCCCGGCTCCGCCATTTTATATGCCCTCGCAGCCGGGCTTTTGCTTTTGCCTCCTACCGCGTGGGTGCATCCGCGCAGTGCCGACTGGGGCCGTCAAGGGATGGCTGGCTTGTGGCTCGTCCTTGCGGGGCTTCAGGCATGGCCCCCCTCGGGTTGGTGGTCCCGCCAACTCAGCACCGTCATCCTCAACCAAGCCCGGATGCCCCAACCGGCGGTGGTCTCGGCCCCCTTGTATGCCGCCGTCCACCTCATCGCCCCATCACCCCGGCTCTGGAATGCCGCGATGGTCGGTCTGTTCCTCCTCCTCGCGGCCGTGTGGGGATGGCGCCGCCCGACGCGCTTCACGTGGTCGCTCACCGTAGGCGCGACCTTTGTGACCTGGTGGGTGGGGCAAGACCTGGGTGTCTTCGGCGGCATGGGGACTGACCCCAATAGCGGGGCCATCGTGCTCTTAGGCCTTATGGCCTATGCCGGATTCGGATTCCCCTCCTCGGGCCTTTCCAACCATGACCGTGGCCTACGTCAGTCATGGCTCGCGGTGGCCGCCGGCGCGGAACTCGGCGCGAGTGATCCCCCGTAGACTTCAGCAGCCGGCCCGCGGCCACGATCCTCCTGGATGGCACTGACAGGAGCCCGGTCTTGGAGCGGTTATGCAACCCGCATGGGATGGAACTCTCGGCGCGCGCGGGCCACCGCGAGCGCCCGGTGCCCACACCTGTGCTTGTGGGCAGCCCTGTGCGTCGCCTCCGCCAGTCGGCGCAGCCCGACCCCCTCGTGGAACGGGAACCGGGTAAGCGACAGATTCGCATGGGGGCGGGCTAGACACATGCCATACTTTCCTCCGTGGCCACTCAGCGGCCGTACATAAGGAGACCATTCATGGACGGGGCGCATGGCGCGGATACGCGGTGGCTCATCATCGACGATGATCCTGGTATCGTCGAGGTCTTACGGGCACTCTGCGGCCGCCAGATAGCCCCTCGTCCAGGCCTAGGCCTGCCGATACCGGGCGTACCAAGCCGGATCCGCCTGGCACACCGGCATCCCGTTGAATTACGAAGCGTGGATTTGGAGCGGGCCGGCATGAATCACAACCCCGCCCAACGTGTCTTTCACCGGGCGCATGCGCTCGGCGTGTTCCACCAGTGCGGCGACACGGTCCTGTGGGCTCGGCGAATCAATGGTAATCGTATAGCGAATCTCCAGGAATCCGGGCCGGACCATCGGATTCACGCCCGTAAAGCCATCGGGATCGAGGTCCCCTTCGACGTGAATCACCACGTGCGATAGCACGACCTCATGCAGGGGGGCAAACGAGGCCAGCAGGACGTTCAAGCACCCGCCCAGTCCCGCGAGCACCAATTCCACGGGGTTGGCTCCCTGATCGGCCCCACCCCACGTGACCGGTTCATCAATCGTCATCTGATGCTGCCGAATCTGCGCCCGGGATTGTACTCCGTGTTGCACCCATTCCACATCCGTCGAGAGCATAGTTTTCGCCATCAAGCACCGCCTCCTTGCCTTTCGTCTTGGGACCGCGTCCGGATCTGCCGATGGGCTTCCACGGCACGGATCCGCCGATCCCCCGACGCTGCCGCTATCATACACGAATAAAATCCGAGTAACAAGATCGGAATACTAGTATGAAACAAGAAGAGCAGCCTCCCCATGTACGCCAAACGCCGCTGGTCGTCCCACCTCAGTAGGGCTGCCTAGCCTGCGACGTGCTCCATCGTCCTCCGCCAGACCCCGGAAACGGTAGTCTTGCGGCCTCGCCAGCCAACCGTCTGGTTCTGTGCTGACCATTCACCCCTTTTATTCTTCGTGCGCTTCTTCCCTCGCCTCGCGTGCTTCCCGCACCACCCAATAGGTGATAAGGAGCGCAGCCAGGGGATCGACCCAAGTCCAGTGAAAGGCCCAGTTCGCGACCAGACTTATTAAGGCCGTGGCCGCCATCCACGCACACACCACACTTTCGGCGGCATCCGCCTGCAAGGCCACGCTTCCCAAAGCACGTCCCAGCGCACGTTTAGTTCCGGCAATCCAGAACATCAGCCCCACAGAAACCGCTGCCAGGACGATCCCCAGGGGGCTCGGGGCTTCGCGGAGATGGCCAAACAGTTCCCACGCCGCAGCCCCGATGAGGTATAGCGCCAACAATCCCAAGAGCGCAGCGGCCCATCGGGCGGCCCGATGCTCAGCCGCCTCCACGGTGTCGGCATCACCCCCGCGCACCTGGACGGTCAAACGCTGCACTAAAATGCTAGCGGACAACAGCTCAATCAGGCTATCGGCACCAAACCCGGTTAACGCGACGGAGCGGGCGTGTACTCCAGCCCAGAGAGCGCCAGCCGCCTCGATGACCATCTATATTAAAGCACCTTAATCTTTTCAGGATTTTCCATCCTCAAAGGATCTAGGCTGATCGATGGCGAAGACCCTCTGTCAAGGAGGGATTCCCGATGGTGAAAGTCACCCAGTCCCACGGCTATACTGTGCGCGCACTCCGCCAATTAGAGAAAAAAAAACCCCGAAGGCCCGGATCCGACTCCGACTCATGGCGGTTCGACTCGTCTGGGAAGGCTATCCGGCCGCGTCCGCGGCCGACATTCTGGGCGTGTCGGCGCGCACCGTGAGTACCTATGTCCGCGCTTGGAATGCGGGAGGACCGGAGGCCTTGGTCCCGCGCCACAGTCCCGGGCAGCCCACAAAAATCCCAGGTGCCATCGAAGCCGAGATTCTGACAGCTCTTGAGTCGTCCCCCGCTGCGGTGGGCTATGGGATTGCCGCCAACTGGGATTCCCGGGTGCTCCAAGCTTTTGTCCGGGATCGCTACGAGATCACGATGTCGCGCGGCGGTCTCCGCCGCTGGTTGCACCGGCACGGGTTCAGCTGGACGCGCCCGACGTATGTCCTGGCCAAGGCCGACCCCGCCCGACAAACCGAATTTCGGAAGGAACTCGCGGCGTTAAAAAAAACGCCACCGACGACGACATCATAGTCTTTCAGGACGAGGCCCATATCCGTGATTATCAGGCGATCGGTGCCACCTGGTATCTTCAAGGGCAACAAAAGCACGTCTTGACGACCGGCAAGCACGCCAGCGCAACGCTCTTTGGCGCCGTCGCGCCCGCGACGGGTCAGATTGTTATCACCGAAGCCGACCAGGCCACGGCCGAGACGTTTCAGACTTTCCTGGAAACCCTTCGCGCCACCTTTCCTGACAAGACCGTCCATCTGGTGTTGGATAACGCCAAGATTCATCATGCAAAGATCCTGCAACCCTATCTGGAGGACCACCCCGAACTCGATTTACGGTTTTTACCGCCGTACTCCCCCAACCTGAACAATACCGAGCGGCTATGGAAGTGGCTCCGCGAAAAGGTGATTCTCAACACCTACTTTCCCGACCTGGAGGCCATCCGACGCGCCATTGCACGCTTTCGAGACTACCTGACGACCGTCCCCGAGGAAATTCAGTCCCGCTTGGGCCGAGTTGCCACTTAGAACCGGAAAAGATTAAGGCTCATTCATATAGCCAATGGACATCCACTCCAGCCGGAGTGCTCGGCGCACCATCGCCGTCGTCTCCATACGTTTGCACAACCTCCCACGATCGTATTTTATGGAATCCCTAGCCAACATGGCTGGGGATTCGTCCACCCTCACCCCCGTACAACCCGCATCCGCCAGCCAACGGGCCGATGTTCCGGTTCCGCAACCCACATCCACCACCCGCTCTCCCGGGCGAGGGTCCAACAATGCACTGACGATCTGACGCTCGATCGCCTCCACAAACGAGCCCAACGGCGTAGCACAAAACGCCATCATAGCGATCCGCGACGGCATCAAAGCGCGTCATGGGTTTTCCTTCCCTCTCCCGGAGTGCAGTCGGCGCATGAGGGCGCCCAGACGGCAGCATTCACCGTATGCCCCGCATGCCCCTGCGGCCACACCCCGCGCCATCAGCGGACCCACACCCAAGACCGACACCACGGTCGTTACGGAACGTCCCCGGAGAAAACGTGTCCGGATGTTCGGTGTCCAGGAGATCCTCAACGAGTCGCTCGAACTCGGATTTCGCGATGAGTCCCTGCGCATAGCGCTCCCGCGCCAGGGCCAAGGGATCCAAGGACGGGCGACTCGACGAATCCTTCCGGTGTCCGTTCACCCCGCGAGTGACGAGAGCCCAGACCACGGAGATGATCATGCCCATTCCCACGAGCGGAAAAATCCAGCCCCAGCCCATTATCATCGGCACAATGCCCACGTCCCTTCCGGAATGACTGCTCTCCGCTTAACGCTTGCCAGGCGGTTCACCTGGCGCACGACACTCTCGACAGCCATCGGAACGCCCCTGCGGGACCGACCGGAGATCTCGGACACCGGCCGTGCCGCCGTCACGGAAGCGCCGCCCGTCTCTGGGTGGATCTACCACCATTGCGCCCACCAGTGACGCTCAAACGCCACCTTGCCGGCGTGCCAATGCCGCCCAGGTTTATACGCGTGGACGGCGGGTGTCGGCTCGGCATAAAAATTGCCGCGGGCAAAGCCGGCGATGCCCCGCCCCATTTCAATGAAACATTCGCCGACGCCGTCGAACGTCGGTCCGGTCTCGCGCCCTGTGATTCGGCGCGCGATGAGGTCCGCCACCACTTCCCCCTGACGGTGGGCAAAAACCCCAGCCTTAGGAAGAGGCTTTCCCAGCGCCAACGGAATGCCGGTGACGTCCCCAATGGCGAAGACGTCCCGAAATCGGGTTTCCAAGGTGTGGGGATCGACCGCCACCCAGCCGTCGGCGGGCGCCAGACCCGCCTCGGCCACCACGGTGGGCACCCGGTGGGGCGGCACATAGGCCAAGAGGTCATACGAGACCGCTGTCGCTTCTTGGAACGTCAGAACCCGAGCCGACGCATCGACCTCGGAGACGACGTGTTGAGGCTGGTAGGCGATGCCGCGCTCCGTGAGGGCATTCACCACGGCCTGACTGACGGCGGGCCCCGCCACCCCCATCGGGGCGGGTTCGGCCGCCCAGACCTCGACGCTCACCCGATCGCGGCGATGGCGCTTGCGGAGCACCCCATCGATCAGCATGGCCGCCTCATACGGAGCTGCCGGGCACTTAAAGGGGACCCGGCTGATGAGCACGACTACGCGGCCCTGGTCCACGGTTTGCAATTGCTCCCAGACCGCCTGCGCACCGGCCACCGTATAGAAATTGCCCGGTTCGTCCGTCAATCCCGGCACCAAAGACGGGTCGAGATCGGCCCCCAGCGCGATAATCAGCGCATCGCCCGCCCAACGGACATCGCCGCTGACCACGGCTTTGTCGGTCGGCTCTATGGCCGTAATGGGCCCGTGGACGACGGTGATCTTCCGCTCCTTCAGCGCGGTCAAGGGGCGCTGGACCTGGTCCGCGTGGCGCGTCCCTGTCATCAGCCACAAGAGCGACGGCCAAAAGGTGTGCATAGGACTTTGGTCAAAGACCACAATCTCATCGGAATCAGCCAGCTGGCGGCGGAGGCGGTGGGCGGACGCCAACCCCCCGACACCGGCTCCGGCAATCAGCACGCGTGCCATCACCATTCCTCCTGGTTTCGTTTTAGTACACGATGACCTTGTCGGCCCATAGGGTCCAACGACTTAATTCATCCATCGAGCCCCGATGCACGCCCGGAATTAAGGCCTCATCCGGGAGCGCCCGGGCGTCCATGCAGGACCCGCACGCCCCGACCTCCACTCCCTGGCGAATGGCAATACTCACCATCCGTTCTACGTTATAGTAGCCTCGCGGCACGATTTGCCCTTGCCGTGCACATTGCACGGCGTCGGCCATCAAAAAGAGTTTCACCACAGTCTTGGGCTCTTTCGCCACCGCGTGGGTGTGGCGCAGCGCGTTATACGCCCGCTCCGTCCCGTACGGGGGATCGTTGACAACGAATAAGAGGTTCATCCCTCACACTCCTTGTGTTCTGATCATGGTAAACGTGGTGAGACCGCTTGGGTCAGCGCGGTCGCGGCCACGGCCAGGTCCTCAGCTGTGGTCTTGCGTCCCAGGCTCAACCGGACCAACCCGCGCGCGAGGGTCGGCGCGACGCCCAGCGCCCGCAGCGTCGGCGAGCCCGTGTCGTCCGGATGGTGGCAGGCCGACCCCGTGCCCGCACGAATCGCGGGACACGCGGCCAATAGCGCGGATCCGGTCCACGCGGGATGAGCCAGGGCCACCGTATTGGGGAGCCGGTCGGCTCCCGTGGCGAACACCGTGATGTCTGGGCACGTCTCCCGCAGCTGGACTTCCAGCGCATGGCGAAGCGCGGCTTGATGCCCGGGCCCATCCTGTTGAATCCACGCACGGGCCAATTGGGCGGCTTTTCCCAGTCCGACAATCAGGGGCACCGGCTCGGCGCCGCTGCGCCGTCCTTCTTGTTGACCGCCACCAGTCATCATCGGGGGCACGGTCACGCCCGGACGGATGTAGAGCGCGCCGATCCCTTTGGGGGCATAGAATTTGTGTCCGGCCACGGTCAAGAAATCGACGCCCAATTGCTCCACGTCGACCGGGATCTTCCCGACCGCCTGTGCTGCATCGGTATGCACCCAGGCCCCGACCACATGAGCCCGGCGGGCGACCTCGGCCACCGGTTGGAGGGTCCCGATCTCATTGTTGGCTAGCATGACGCTGACAAGTGCGGTCTGTTCGTCCAAGGCCGCGTCGAGGGCGTCCAAGCGGATGACGCCCTGTGCATCGACGGGAATGGTGACAATCTCGGCACCGAGCGATGCCAAGACGGCGGCCGTTTCCATCATAGCCGGATGTTCGATGGCCGAGAGGATGAGGCGGTGGCGGCGTGACCGCTGAGCCATCCACACCCCGCGGAGCACCCAATTGTTGCTTTCCGTGCCCCCACTGGTGAAGACGATGCTGTGAGGGTCGCGTTCCGCCCCGAGCAAGGCGGCCACGGCCGCCCGAGCCTGCTCAACCGCCACCTGAACCGTGAGGGCTTCCGGATAGGCGGCCGACGGGTTGTAAAAATGGTCCGTCCAGAAGGGGGCCATGGCGGCCACCACCTGCGGATCCACGGGGGTCGTGGCATTAAAGTCCGGGTATCCGTATTTGGGTGCGCTGCGAAGGCGCACGGCTTGGGGACAAGCCGTGGCCGAACTATGCGAGAGATGAGGGATGGCCCCTCGAAGTCGCCTTGCAGGAGGAGATTTCAAACCACCGTCAGCGGCTGGGGTCAAAAGCCCCGGTCGTGAGCGTGACGGGAAAAGGCCCCGCCAGACGGGGTCAGGTGTGTGCCCGGGAGCTGAACGTCAGTGAACCCCTGACGAGGTGTCGAAAGGATAGAGACGTCATCGAAACCGGGGTCCCGAAATTACCCCGGGACAGGGTGGAGAGGGAACCTGTCTACTGGCTCCACGGTGGCCGGCATGAAGGGGGCAGGACCCGGGCGCAGGCTCTGGCATGGAACGCAGGAACCTTCGTTGCGATGGTAAGGGAAAATGCCGAGCGGTGCCCCGTGAGGCAGAAAGTACCAAAGCGCAACAAGGGACGGAGGCTCTTGTAGTAGTGATGAACCCGCGTAATGGCGGGGGAGCGAAGGGGAGCCAGTATCGAGGGACGAGACATGTCGTCAACCAATGGGGAGGAACGCATGGACAAGCCCAAACCTTATGCTATTCCGAAGTGGCTGGTGTATCAAGCATATGAACGCGTGAAAGCGAATCATGGGGCGGCCGGAGTGGATGGCGAAAGCCTAGCACGGTTCGAGGAGCACCTCAAGGACAACCTGTATAAAATCTGGAACCGCATGTCCTCCGGGAGCTACTTTCCCCCGCCGGTGAAGGCGGTGGAAATTCCCAAGAAGACGGGGGGTGTCCGAATTTTAGGGGTGCCGACGGTGGCCGACCGCATCGCGCAGATGGTGGTTAAGTTGACCTTCGAGCCATTGGTCGAACCCCACTTTCATCCCGACTCGTTCGGGTATCGCCCCGGACGGTCGGCGCATGATGCGTTGGCCCAAACCCGCCAACGCTGTTGGCGGTACGATTGGGTCTTGGAGTTTGACATTAAAGGGCTGTTTGACAACATTCCGCATGACCTCCTCATGAAGGCGGTGCGGCAGCACACCCAAATTCCGTGGGTGTTACTCTACATCGAACGGTGGCTAGTGGCCCCCCTGCAACAGGCCGATGGCACGCATATTCCTCGAACCCGGGGCACTCCGCAGGGGTCGGTGGTCAGTCCGGTGTTGGCGAATCTGTTTCTCCACTACGCCTTTGATGTCTGGATGGATCGGCGGCACGCCGACCAGCCGTTTGAACGCTATGCCGATGATGCCGTGGTGCATTGTCGATCATATGCGGCCGCGGCCCGACTCAAGACGGATCTGGCGGCCCGGCTGGCCGCCTGTGGACTGGAACTGCATCCCACGAAAACCCGGATTGTCTACTGCAAGGACAACCATCGGCGCGGAACCTATCCCGAGATAAGCTTTGACTTTCTCGGCTATACGTTTCGCCCGCGACGCGCCAAGAACCGGTATGGGGAATACTTCACCAACTTCACGCCCGCCGTCAGCCGAGCGGCTCAGAAGGCCATGCGGCAAACCATCCATGATTGGCGCTTACACCTTAAGGTGGGCTGGAGCCTCACGGATTTGGCCCGCATGGTCAATCCGATTGTGCGGGGCTGGATGCAGTATTACGGCCGGTTTTACCAATCGGCCCTGTATCCGGTCCTGCGCCATCTGAATCGCATGTTGGTGCGCTGGGTGGAATGGAAGTACAAGAAGTTGCGCGGCCATACGCGTCGGGCCGAGCATTGGCTAGGCCGTGTCGCGCACCATGACCCACGCTTGTTCGTACACTGGCAACACGGACGACTCCCGGCAATGGGTCGGTACGGGAGCCGGATGAGCTGAGAGGTTCACGTCCGGTTCTGGGAGGGCCTCGGGGTGCGATTCCCCGGGGCTACTCGCCTGATTGATTTGCCGGTTTAATCCAGTCATGTAATCACCGTGTTAAATCGTATTATGTGATTGATCGGCGGGAGATGTTGAATTATCGTAAATTCGTAATCCGTGATTGACACAGGAGAGATCGCGATACAGCCCAACATCCTCAACTTAGCAGCCTATACCGTGACCGCGTTCGAGGAGACGGAGCACGACTATCATATTCATGCGATGGCGCAGACCCCATCGGACGCCTGCCTGCACTGCGGACACCCCCGCTTGCAACGATTTGGTCGACGAGAACAACTGGTCAAGGACCTGCCGATGCACGGCAAGCGCGTGGGAATCTATGTGGACACCCGCCGGTTTCGGTGTCAGGCCTGTCGCAAGACCTTCTATGAAGTGCTCCCGGATGTCGATGGGCGGCGGCTAATGACCAACCGGTTGGTCGCGTGGATCGGAAGGCAAGCACTACACCGCACTTTTGCCAGTATCGCCGAAGACGTCGGGATCGTCGAAGGCACTGTCCGATTGATTTTCAAAGATATGTCACCGAATTGGAACAGCAGATCACCTTTGACACACCCACGTGGATGGGTCTGGATGAAATCCACCTCATCCGGCCCCGAGCGGTGATTACCAACATCCGAGAACGCACCCTCGTCGAGATTTTGCCTCAGCGCAACAAGGAGACCGTGCTGCGTTATTTATCCACGCTCAACGATGCCCAGCGCGTGCAGGTGGTCACGATGGATATGTGGCATCCCTACCGAGAAGCGGTGCGAACGGTTCTGCCGCAGGCGACCATCGTGGTGGATAAGTTTCATGTCGTGCGCATGGCCAACGCCGCCGTGGAGCGCGTGCGCAAGAGCTTGCGGGACTCGTTGACTCCCGCGCAACGGCGCGGCCTGATGCACGACCGCTTTGTGCTCCTCAAACGGGAATCCGATCTCCGGGACCAAGAGGCGTTGCTACTGTCCCTCTGGGTGAAAAATTATCCGACACTTGGGCTGGCCTATCGCCTGAAGGAAAACTTCTTTGACATTTATGAGGCGCCGACCAAAGAGCAGGCTCAGGCGCGATTTATGGCGTGGGAGCAAGCCCTGGCTCCCACCGTCCAAGACGCCTTTCTGGATTTGCGAAAGGCATGGCACAACTGGGAACCGCACATTCTGGCCTATTTCGACCATCGGGTGACCAATGCCTATACGGAAAGCCTCAATAGCCTCATTCGTATCATGAATCGGGTCGGTCGCGGGTATAGTTTCGAGGCCCTGCGAGCCAAAATGTTGTTTTCGGAGGGCACCTTCAAGAAACAACACATCCGGCCCAAGTTTGAACGACGCCGGGACGACGACCGCAGCTTGTCCGACCGAGTGTCGGCGTCCATGTTTGGACAGGGGCCGGTACCGCGGCCCGCGTTCTACGGGAGGACACCCCAAGAAACAAACTATGGTGTTGACATGGAGACACTAATTCGGAGGATCAAACACGGAGAGATTTAATGTGTAAGCGCGGCCAGGCTTCCGGCGAGCGGAATGCTCGTCGGCCGTTTATTCAGCCATGCTCGAGGGGGATCGCTAACCTCAAGTTCCACGATAGCCGGGGCCATATCCTGCATCGGATTGCCGTGTGCTTTAGGCGTTGCCTCCCCCCGGGTCGTCCAAGCACAAATCATGCTCTCCGACGCTGCTACATGCTACTGCCAGCCCCTATTGCCACGCCCATGATTTACCTCTCGGCTTTAGTTCCCATCCACAACCCAAGAAGCAGCCCGACCAAGAGTGCCCCGGCTATTAACACAACTGGTAAAAATGCATCTTTCGGTGATAACGCATGGTGACTATGGGCTATTAAGTAGGGGGGTAAATAATGCCATGCAGCCTCGGTAGGAACTACAAAACCAACAACAAAGATAGTAAGGGCTTTCCAACGCTTACCTCGTCGTTTAGGCAAAACAGGCAACCTCCTTTTTAGGCGGTATAATAAGCTACTCCGCCGTCATAGCAGAAGAGACGGAGTAGCTTACCTTTTGGATTTAAAGCAAGGGAGGGTAGAAGTACAGATTTCCAACATGACTGTTGTGTACGATAACGAATGGCCCGAGATCAGTAATAGTCACATCGAGCGACCCGTTCGGATTTTCTCCCGCCCAATAGTACGCTATAACAAACGCCGCCAGGACGCCTCCTATAACTGCGGCCATCGATGCCGACAGCCCTGCGGCCTCCGCCACCACGGTTCCAAGCACACCCGATCCAATCCAGCCCATATTGTCCACGAAAGAGGCGTCTCTCGCAGACAGATGAAACGAAACCGAGGCACCATACCAAGTGACCCAATTCACTCTTAAGTGACTTCCGTGCCAGAAATAACCTGTGCTATCAACATAATTGATAGGATTATCCGCCGCATACGTGTAGAGATCCAAGGTCTGAGGATTCATTGGATTCACACTGGCGTAACCACTGGGATCCATCTGCGTCCACCGGTCGAAATTAGGATCGTAATAGCGCGCACCGATATGATACAGCCCCGTGGCACTGTCATACACGGCCCCAATCCACTTGAAGGGCTGGGCGACGTTTTGCGTTTGACTCTGAATCCCCCCGTACGGCTCATACGTGTAACTGTCCACCAGGGTACCGGAGCCATTGGTTAAGCCCACCACCGACCCTTGCGCGTCTAGCAGGTAATAGTACGTGCCGCTGGGCGTCCGATCAGAAATCAATTGACCACTCGGCGTCCGGGTAAAGTAGTCGGTGCCGGAACTATTCGTCATCGCGCTGATGCCCGTCACATCGGTTTGGTAGGCATTACTACCTTCCGTCAAGCGGTTCGCCTGGCCCACGCCCGAGTAAGTCATGGGATCGGCTGACCCGCCGGCCGGGGTAATACTTGTGGTCTGATTGGCTGCATTATAACTCAAGCTGAGCCCGGCCGAACTCCCGGTTAAGTTGCCATTGGCGTCATACGTGTAGGTATAACTGCCGTTTTGGGTCATCTCGTTCGCGGCATTGTAGCTAAGGTTGGTGATGGTGCCATTGGCCGTCTTCGACAGCATGTTGCCGTTGGCGTCATAGGTCCAACTGTAGCTATTCAACACGGTGCCACTCGCATTGGTCTGCGTCGCTTGCGCGAGCCGGTTGAGCGTGAGCGTCAAATAATCCCCACCTTGCGGTGGGGATTAAAGATATTACTTACTCTGGCGAGTGGGCGCTGGCGATTTAAGATCTTCCGGGAGTTGGCTCGACCACGGCAACAGCGCCGTCCATGTCGCGGCATCCTTGAGGTCGCGATTGGGCAGTTCTTCAAACAGATACTGGAGGTAGGCTTGGGGATTCAGCCCGTTTTCTTTCGCCGTTTCGATGATACTGTAGACGAGCGCACTCGCCTTCGCGCCCCGCGGCGTATTGCTGAAGAGCCAATTACTCCGTCCGATGACAAATGGCTTGATGGCGCGCTCGCTGCGATTGTTGTCAATCTCCAGCCGGCCATCCAATAAGTATCCCGCCAACTGAGCCCATTGATTGAGACAATAGGTGACGGCCTTGCCCACCGCGCTTTGGGGCAGAACTTGCGGCTGCTCAGACTGTAGCCAGGTGTGAAACGCGGATAAAATGGGCGCACTCCGCGCGCGACGCGCGCGAAAGCGATCCTCCGGGCTGCTTTCCCGGAGATCATGCTCGACGGCATATAAGCGATTACAGAAGTCGAGGCCCGTGCGGGCCGTACTGGGGCCGGCCCGTTGCCCGGCGGGCAACGCCTTTAACGCCTCATCAAATTTCCTTCGCGCATGCGCGAAACACCCGATGAGCGTGACCTTCTCCACGTCATGATACCCGGCATAGCCATCGACCTGGAGATACCCCTCAAATCCAGCCAGAAAGGCCTTGGGATGGGATCCCGCCCGGGTCTTTTGATAGTCATACAATACAATCGCGGGTCCCTCGCGGCCGGTCCGATACAGCCACATGTAGGATTTCGCCTCCGGGGCCCGGCCGTCTTCGTGGAGGACTTGCACGGTCGTTTCATCCGCTTGCAGAATGTCCTGGAGCAACAGGTGCCGGCGGAGCTCGTGGTAGAGCGGGTGGAGCCATTCATGGGCCGCATACACGACCCAATTGGCCATCGTTTGGCGGGAAATCGGGACCCCCAACCGTCGCCATTCTTGCTCCTGGCGATAGAGGGGCAATCCCAAGGTGTATTTCTGATGGAGGATGTGCCCCAGCACCGAGGGGGAGGCAAAGCTACCTGGGTGGACCGACCGTGGCATCGGTGCGGTCACTACCGGGGTCGTGAGCGCGTCGCGCTCACAGCTTCGACAGGCATAGACATATTGCACATGCTCTCGGACGGTGACCTGGGCCGGAACGATATGCAGTTCCCGACGCACTTCCGTGCTCATTTCATGGAGCGCCTGGGCACAGGTGGGGCAGACTTGCTCCTCCGGCGGCAGCCGATATTCGATCCGCTCGACAGGCAGGTGGTCCCACGCGGCCTCCCGCTGGCCGGGCCTCTTTTTGGGGCGTGGATGGGTCTCAGTGTCGACGGGCCCGGCATCCAGGGCGGACACGGCCGCGACCTCCGCTTCATTAAAGAGGCGTAATTGCTCGGCATCCGCTCGTTCGGACGAGGCGCCGAAGCGGCGGTGCTGACTGAGCCGAATCTGTTCTTCGAGCTGCTGCACATAGGTGCGCAATTGAGCGACTTCATGCTCCAGTTGGTCGCACCGACAGGCGGGATGATGGGATTCGTGGGCGGTTTGGGTCCGATTCGTCATAGGATATAAGTTCGCCGCCGATCCCCAAAAGTCCTGCTATGATGCGGTTTTTCAGCGATTTTCTAGACCACCCGATGCGCCCGGACGGGCGCATGGGCGTGGCGCTGGTCTAGCGTCAATCCGTCGAGTAGCCAGCGGAGCTGACGGGGAGAAATAACCAGGGTCGCCTGATCCCGTGGCGCTTGAGGCCATCGAAACTGGCCCCGTTCCAAACGGCGATACGTAAGCCAGAAACCATTATGGTCCCATTGGAGAATCTTGAGTTTATTGCGCTGCCGATTGCAGAAGACGAACAGGGCCGGGGCGAAGGGATCCAAGCGAAAACTGACCTGCACCAACGCCGCGAGTCCGTCGATCGATTTTCGCATGTCCGTCGCGCCGCACGCCAAGTAGACGCGCCGAGCTGAGCTGTCCCAGTCCATCAGGCCAACGTGCGGACCACCGCCCGCAGCAGGTCCGGATCGAACCCCGGAGGCACATCGATGACGGCGGAACCCACCCGCACCACAAGGGATGACGTCGCCTCCCGATCCGGTGCCACGGGTACGGGGAGCCATGCCGTCGTCTCCGACGCGGTCGCGTCGGTTGCGGGAAACTTACGCAGCCAGTAGTGCAAGTTCCGCACTTTGTATCCGTTTTGGCGACACCATTGGGCCTGCCCCAGGCCACTGCCCCGGAACTCCGCTACCAAGCCCGCCCACAGCTGCCGCAGTTCCTTGCGTTCTTTCTCACTCATGCGGAAAAACCCCTTTCGTGAACTCTAGGGGCATTATGGCCGTCCGTAAGGGCCGCGCGAAGGTGGGAACAGTTTGACGCATACGGTTGAGCGCGTCGTACTGATACGCGGTGGTATCGCCAGCCCCATTAATCACGCTGTAAAGCTGGTCGGTTGCGATGCCGGTCGTGGGATCCGTGTAGTTATACCCAAAGGACGTCAGCACCGTGCCCGCGCTGTTGGTCGCTTGAATTTGCGTCACCTGGCCCGCGCCGTTATAGGTCGCGTTTTCGGTCACGCCGTTAGGATAGGCCACCTGTGTTTGGTCGCCATTGGTGTCGTACGCGAAGGTCGTTTGGGCGCCACTGGGATCCGTGACGCTGGTCAGCTGATTCGCGCTGTTGTAGCCATAGGTTACCGTCCCACCGCTGTCCGTCTTGGTGAGAAGATTGCCATCGCCATCATAGGTGTCGCTGACGGTTTGGCCGTTCGGCAGCGTCTCCCCGGTTTGTTGACCCAAGACATTATAGGTATACGTGGTGGTGCCGCTGCTGTCGGTTTGGGCGGTCAGGTTCCCATCGGCATCGTAGGTGTAGGTAACGCTCGTGCCATCGGCATACGTGATCTGCGTGACCTGGTCCCGGGCATTATAGCTGTAGGTGGTCGTCTGCCCCTTCCCATCGGTCATGCTGGTCACGCGGCCGAGAGTGTCATAGGTATACGACACCGGGCCTAATGGCGCCGGGTAGACGATTTTCGTGAGGTTCCCGTTGCTGTCATATTGATAGCTGGTGGTGTTGCCGTTCGGATCGGTGACCGACGCCAGCGTTCCATTGCTGTTATAGGTATAGCTGGTCGTCTTCCCATTCGCGTCGAGCACGCTTGTCAGGTTGCCGTGCGTGTCATAGCTGTAGGTGGTGGTCCCGCCCTCCGCATTGGTCACGGCCGTGACGGAATAGGGCCAGCCCGCATCGGTGTATTGGTAACGTATGCGTCAAACTGTCCCCACCTTCTCGCTGCCCTTATTGACTCCCATAATGCCCCTAGAGTCCACGAAAGGGGTTTTTCAGCATGAGTCAGAAAGAACGCGAAGAGCTGCGCCAGCTGTGGGTGGGGTTGGTCGCCGCGTTCCGGGCCAGTGGTCTGGGGCAAGCTCAATGGTGTCGCCAAAATGGGTACAAAGTTCGGCACTTGCACTACTGGCTGCGTAAGTTCCCGGCGACCGACGCGACCGCGTCGGAGACCGCCGCTTGGCTCTCTGTTCCGATCGTACCCGAGCGGAATGTCGGGGCGACCTTGGTCGTGCGGGTCGGTTCCACCGTGATCGACGTGCGGCCCGGCTTCGATCCGGACCTGCTGCGGGCGGTGGTCCGCGCGTTGGCCTGATGGACTGGGATAGCTCAACGAGGCGCGTATACCTGGCGTGCGGCGCTACGGACATGCGAAAATCGATCGACGGGCTCGCGGCGTTGGTGCAGGTCAGTTTTCGACTGAATCCATTTGCCCCGGCCCTGTTCGTCTTCTGCAATCGCCAGCGCAATAAACTCAAGATTCTGCAGTGGGACCATAATGGTTTCTGGCTTTACTATCGCCGCTTGGAACGGGGCCAGTTCCGCTGGCCACAAGCGCCACGGGCTCAGGCGACCCTGGCCATTTCGCCCCGTCAACTCCGCTGGCTACTCGACGGACTCGCCCTCGACCAGCGCCAGGCCCATGCGCCCGTCCGGGCGCATCACGTGGTCTAGAAAAGTGCTGAAAAACCGCATAATGGCAGGACTTTCGGGGATCGGTGGCGAAGTTCTATCCTATGACAACGCGGTCGCACAGCGCGCATGAATCCCATCATCCCTCGTGTCGGTGTGACCAACTCGAGCACGAAGTCGCCCACTTGCGCACCTATATTCACCAGCTCGAAGAACAGATCCGGTTAAGTCAGCACCGCCGATTCGGCGCCTCGTCTGAACGGTCGGATGCCGCGCAATTGCGGCTGTTCAATGAAGCCGAAGCCGCGGCCGTGTCCGCCCTGGATGCCGGGCCCGTCGAGACCGTGACCTATCAACGCCACAAGAAGATGCCCGGCCAGCGGGATGCCGCGTAGGATCACCTGCCCGTCGAGCGGATCGAATATCGGCTGCCGCCGGAGGAGCAAGTCTGCCCCAGTTGTGCCCAGGCGCTCCATGAAATGAGCACGGAGGTGCGGCGGGAACTGCATATCATTCCGGCCCAGGTGACCGTCCGGGAGCATGTGCAATATGTCTATGCCTGTCGAACCTGTGAGCGCGACGCGCTCACGACCCCGGTGGTGACCGCGCCGATGCCGCGATCGGTCTACCCGGGCAGCTTTGCTTCACCCTCGGTGCTGGGGCACATCCTCCACCAGAAATACACGTTGGGGTTGCCCCTCTATCGCCAGGAGCAAGAATGGGCGCGGTTGCGGGTGCCGATTTCGCGCCAAACGATGGCCAATTGGGTGGTGTATGCCGCCCATGAATGGCTCCACCCGCTTTACCAAGAGCTCCGCCGGCACCTGTTGCTGCAGGACATTTTGCAAGCGGATGAAACGACCGTGCAAGTGCTCCACGAAGACGGCCGGGCCCCTGATGCGAAATCCTATATGTGGCTGTATCGAACCGGACGCGAGGGACCCGCGATTGTGTTGTATGACTACCAAAAGACGCGGGCGGGATCTCATCCGAAGACCTTTCTGGCCGGATTTGAGGGGTATCTCCAGGTCGATGGCTATGCCGGCTACCATGACGTAGAGCAGGTCACGCTGATCGGGTGTTTCGCGCATGCCCGTAGGAAATTTGATGAGGCCTTAAAGGCGTTGCCCGCGGGGCAACGGGCCGGCCCCAGTGTAGCCCGTACGGGCCTCGACTTCTGTCATCGCCTGTATGCCGTGGAGCAGGACCTCCGTGAGAGTAGCCCGGAGGAACGCTGGCGCGCGCGTCGCGCGCGGAGTGCGCCCATTTTATCCGAGTTTCACACCTGGCTGCAGTCTGAGCTGCCGCAAGTCCTGCCCCAAAGCGCGGTGGGCAAGGCCGTGACCTATTGTCTCAATCAGTGGGCTCAGTTGGAAGGATACTTATTGGATGGCCGACTGGAGATTGACAACAATCGAAGCGAACGCGCCATCAAGCCGTTTGTCATCGGGCGAAATAATTGGCTCTTCAGTAATACGCCGCGGGGAGCGAAGGCCAGTGCGCTCGTCTATAGTATCATCGAAACGGCGAAAGAAAACGGGTTGAATCCCCAAGCCTATTTACAGTATGTGTTTGAAGAACTGCCCAATCGCGATCTCAAGGACTCCGCAACATGGGAGGCCCTGTTGCCGTGGTCGAGCCAACTCCCGGAACATCTCAAGTCGCCAATGCCGACTCGCCAGGGTCAATGATATCCGCTGGTCCCCACCGAAAGGTGGGGATTATTTGACGCTTAGTGCGCCCAGATAAGTGGGTCGTGTCGAGCCGGTGCAATTCCGGTCCTCGCAAGAGCTAGCCACTCACGAGGAAGCGAGTGTTGGGTGAGGATTCGTGAGGATCGTCATCAAGCGTACACAGCGCGACGTCCAGGCCGTAACCCTACGGGGTGAAGTGATTGAGCTTCGTGACAAACTAAATCCGTGGGCCGACCGTTTTAAGCAACCGGGAAGGCAACAGTACGAACCCGACACCGGCAAGGGTTCGGGAGACCACGGCGGAGTCGGAGAGCACGGCATGGCGGAAAGCGACACGGTACCAAACTGGGGAGACCTCGGCCCTTCGCGCAAAGCGCGTACGCTGCACCCGATAGGCGGTGCCGAAGGACAGCGGATGGGGGTCGAGGAGTCAGAGCTCGTGATAGTACTCCGCGCGTGGGAAAGCCACGTACATGGGGAAGCGCGAGCACAAGACACGGCGAGTCATCGCACCATTTCCCTCACACACAGAGGAGGATATGAAATGTTACCAGACTTGACCCGCATCACCCGCAAAGCGAGCGCCGACCCGACGTGTCGGTTCACGGCACTCGCTCATCACCTGAACGAAGAGTTCTTACTCGACACATGGTTGAGGTTGAACCGGCGGGGCTCCGCCGGGATTGACCGCCAGACGATGCAGGACTTCGACAGCCAGCGCGAGTCCGCCATTCGGGACCTTGTCGACCGGTCACGCCGCCATGCCTATCAGGCGCCCCCAGTTCGACGAGTGTATATTCCGAAACCGGGGCAACCGGCTAAAATGCGTCCGCTCGGCATTCCGACGGTGGCTGACCGGCTCATGCAAGCGGCGGTCGCCCGCATCCTGAGCGCCATTTACGAGCCGGATTTCCTTGAGTCCTCCTATGGATTCCGTCCGGAGCGGAGTGCTCACGATGCGTTAGGTGCCATCGAGTCCCTCGTATTTAGCCACCCGATTCGTTGGGTGTTTGAAGCGGACATTCGGGGATTCTTCGACCACCTCGACCATCAATGGCTCGAGCGTATGCTGAGCCTGCGCATCGGCGACCCATGGATTCTGCGCCTCATCGGCAAGTGGTTGCGGGCCCCCATCGACGACCAAGGGACGCGTACGCGTCCCGCGGAGGGAGCACCGCAGGGTGGCCCGGCCTCGCCAATTCTGGCGAATATCTACCTGCATTATGTGCTCGACCTCTGGTTCGCTCGGGTTGTTCAACCCCGATGCCACGGCGAAGCCCACTTGGTCCGGTTTGCCGATGATTTTGTGGTGCTCTTCGAGGACGCGCGCGATGCGCAATGGTTTGCAAGGGCCCTGCCGCAACGTTTGGCGAAATTCTCTCTGAAGGTGGCCGAGGAGAAGACGCGCCTACTTCCATTTGGACGGCGCGTCTGGGCTCTCACGAAATCCCAGCCGCGCACACGGGAGACGTTTGACTTTCTGGGGTTCCGGCACGTGATGGGAACATCACGGAAGGGAAATTTTCGGCTCGTCCGAATCCCGACACCGAAGAGCGTCCGGAAATTCTACGTCGCCACGAAACAGTGGATGCAGGCCAATCGCCATGCGCCACCCGGGCTGCAACAGCAGGAATTGACCCAACGACTACGCGGGTTCTACCAGTACTTTGGGTATGGCACTGCGATACCGGTGCTGACGCGGGTCCGCCAGGCAATCCATCGTGCGTGGTGGCAATCGCTTCGTCGACGAAGTCAGCGCAGCCCCCGAGCATGGACAGATTGGGCCGTGAAACCGTGGTTCCACCTCCCATCGCCGCGGGTGACGCAACGAACAGGAAACTTGAGGGTGAGTGTTTTGGGGAGCCGGATGCGTTAATTGCGCACGTCCGGTTCTGAGGGGGTTCGCGGCCCAAGAGACACTCGCCATGACGGCCAAGCCTCAAGGCCGCGTTCTACCTACTCTCTAGAGCATTCCCGTCGCATGTCATAACTCTTGCCTAATATATCGTCACAACGTCGCTGCTCGGGTAAAGGTTTCTAAGACCAGCGAAGGGGCCGTCGTTGTGTGCGTCCCGCATTTGGGGTTTTCGGGCGCGCCGGGAGACGTCGGCGAGCAAGTACGTATCCTCGGGAAGATTTTCGACGGTCGACTACTTTTACTAACAAATAATGAACTAACAGGGCCAAATACGACGCATTCCTTGCTGCGCTTACGCCCCCAATAGTCCGCGATTCCTATCATGAAGACTTTCCTGGTACAACTAGGGTTTGATAGGAGGTCTCGGGCCCCATCAGGTTTGGACATTCCACAGCGCGGTGCCTAGTTGGATCAGATACCGACCGGCGATCGTCCACATAATCCCGGCGGAAATCCGGTTGATCCACTGCAACGTGCGCGCTTGATGGCGCAATTGCGCCAACGCCCGGCCCGCTAGCGATAGGGCAAAGAACCACACCCACGAGACCAGCACGGCGGCCAGGGCATAGGCCAGCTTCTCACCCGGTGTGGTGTAGAGCGCCGCGCCGCCGCCAATCACCACCACCGTATCCATAATGGCGTGCGGATTCAGCAGGGACGCCCGTAGCGTGTGCATGATCTGGCGCCGGAGCGTCCAATACACACTGGCGGCGCCGTCGGATGTCCCCGGATGAACGGGGGTCCGCCACGATTGCCACCCCATCCAGACCAGGAAAACAATCCCTAACAGCGTCAGGATCTCTTTCAGCATGGGGGCCACCACGAGCACCGCACTCACACCGAGCACCGCCACCCCAATGAGAATTGTGTCCGAGAGGGCCGCCGTCACCACCACGGGCACCGTGCGCCGATACTGGCGGTGGGTCGTACCTTGGCTCATCACAAACGTATTCTGCGGACCCAGCGGAAGAATCAACGCTAACGCTAACAAAAACCCATGAAGCCATGCCAAGTCCATCGCAAAACGCCTCCTAGCGGGTCCATGTCGCCCCGTCCTGATCGTTCTGGGCTATCCCGTCTGTTCGAGCGGAATCGGGTCGGTCGCAACCCGCAGGCTCCGGGTATTATCACTCCGATCGACGCCGCGTGGCCGACCGATACTGGCTGGGCGTCTCCTGTTCGTAGTGGCGAAACAGTCGCGTTAAGGCCGATTGATGCGCAAATCCCACCTGCAGGGCAATATCCTGGATGGAGAAATCGGTCGTCCCCAGCAATTCTTTGGCCTTATCCAGACGGACGTGTTGAATATAAGCGCGCGGGGTCATGCCCGTGTAGCGCTTAAACCAGGCGGTATAGGACGACGTCTCATAGTGCTCCAGCGCGGCCAAGGTGTCCACCGTGATCGGGTGATCGTAATGGTCATGGATGTACCGAATCGAGGCGGACTGCTGATCGCGAAACAACACATGCGCCAGATACGGATACAGCAATCTCGCGGCCGCCGCATTCCGCTCCCGCAGGAGGAGGGTGCGAATGCCCTGCCAGGTCGCATCGATGGGGCGATCAAAGCTGTGGGTGAATCCTCCCGCCGCATGGGGGATTTTCTTGGCCGGGATGTCGACCACGAGACACTGATTGGGGACATGGGCATAAAAGCGGTGCTCGCACCGGGGTGGAATAAACAAGAGGGTGCGGTCATCCAGCTCGATACTGTGGGATTCGGTCCTGATCCACAATGCCCCCTGAAGCGGCATCACCAGCTGGGCATACCCATGGGTATGCGTGTCCGGTCTCCGCGCGTACGTCCGTTGTGTCACCATGATGTCGTTGAGCTGGGTCACCGGATCACCGCCTCCTTCCCGTGCGGATGCCTCGCCGCCGTACGGTTGACTGATTTTGGGCAAAAAGACCCGGATTTGAGGAAAACACGTCACCGTGTCTACACGTATCATAAGTGCCGACGGGGCGCAAGCGAACCACCACACCCGGCCCCCTGTCGAGTCCGGGTCCAAGGAGCGTATAGTATAGCGATGATGGCCACGAGTCTGGGATTATTCTTTACCGTGTTATGGTCCTCCGCCGCGATCGCCACAAAATTCGGGCTCCAGGCCGCCCCGCCGCTCTGGTTGGCCACGATGCGGTTTTTGATCGCCGGTGGCTTATTATTTCTCTATGTCTACGTTATTCGTCGGCAATCCCGATGGCCCCGACGCCGCGAGTGGGGACAGTTAGGGTTATTAGGTCTTCTGAACACCACGGTGTACTTAGGAGCCACATTCTGGGCACTCCATGCGGTGTCGGCCGGCTTATTCAATTTATTTGTCACCATCAACCCGTTTGTCGTCGCCATCTTGGCGTCCCTCGTTCTCAAACGGCCGATCGTGCGCCGTGAGTGGATCGGCATGCTCGTGGCAGGGACCGGATTGCTCGTCGCGACCGGCCCCGCCGTGGCCCATGGCTCCGCCACCTTGCCCGGCATCGCCGTGTTAGTCGTGGGCATGCTGTCGATGGCGATGGGCAGCGTCTACTTTACCACGGTGCGTTGGGAGTTGCCCTCCATCGCCATCCACACGTGGCAAATCAGCATCGGCGGGATCCTGTTAGTCCCCATCACCTACCTGATGGAACGCCACGCGGGCCCTCTCACCGTGGGCCCAGCGTTAATCGGGTCGTTGGCGTGGCTGGTGTTGGTGATTTCGATCGGAACCATGCTGTTATGGTTCTTCCTGTTGAGACAAGACGTGATGCGAGCGAACAACTGGCTGTTTCTGACCCCGGTCTTTGGGTATGGGTTAGCGGCCGTATTCTTACACGAGCGCATCACGACGGGGGATCTCGTCGCGACGATCTTTGTGATGACAGGGTTGTGGTTATCGGGCAACATCACAGGGCCCACACGGCGATGACGCAACATCGGAGAACTCCTTCCGACTCATTGGATAGATCCGCTGTGTGTCGCTGACGCCCGGCCGTTTACGTACCACATCCTCACCGGCCACCGTGATGGGCTCTCCGCCCGACATCGGTGCTGCGATGACTCGGTCCTTCAACGACGAAGGCATGGCTGTGGCGTTGCACTCCCGAACTTCGGAAAAGCCTTTCGAAGCTTGGTGCGCATACGCCCCCGATAATTCCGCAAGCGTGGCAGTGGAGAGCGCGACTCACTTCTTGCGCGGTCGGATGACAAAAAACATGGGCACGAAGAGAAGGCTCGATAGCCAGTCAAACCATCGGTTCCCATTCCCAGGAGGCACGAAGCCGAGCAAAGCGAACAATATGCTAAATATCAGTGGAACAAGGTACGGTAACCGTTTTAGACGACGCATGATGTCTCTAAAGCCCCGAAATTACCATGGACAGGCGTAGAGCTCGCCGCTTAGGATCAAGCTAGGGACGAACCACCAGGCCTCTGGGATGAGATTCCAAGCGGAGTGAAAATCTTGGAATCGGATTGTCTCAGAACGTACCAGGGACGGGAAAATAGGCCTCCCCGGCCGCCGCGCAAAAATTTCCCAGCTAACTGGAAACGCGGGCCGTCCAACCATTCGACGTCGATGGGAGAAATTAGGGAAGGAGCCAGACATCATGGCTGAACAACCACAGAAAACGTCCCCGACCCGCGTGACTCCCGTATTGAAAGCGCAGTGCATCCAAGAAACCTTGGATTGCGGCAATGCCGCGGCGGTGGCCCGCCGCCATCATTTGCCGCCGGAGCGGGTGCGCGCGTGGGTTCGCGAGGCGAGTAAGCACCCGCGGATGACCACCCTGCCCGAGGTCACCCAACTGGAGGCCGAGAACCGGCACTTGAAGGAGTTGCTGGGCGACAAAGATCTCGAAATCGCCATCTTGAAAGACCTTGTAAAAAAAGCGAACCGGGTCCCTCCACGCGGTGCGAAGTAGCCCATAAATGGATAACCGTCGGCTACCGGCCGACCTTGGTGTGTCGGCTGGCCGGAGTGGCCCGGTCCACGTATTATGCGTGGCGTCAGCACCGCCAGCAGCCCTGCGTCAACCCGCCGCTGTCACGCGCGGGCCGTCCCCGCCGCGGGTATTGGTTCACCGACACGGGCACGAAAGTCCCGGAAGGTCAGGTCGTCGAGTGGCTCAGCACGTACATCGCCACCCCGGACGGCCAGAGCTATGGATATCGCAAGTTGACGACCTGGTTGCGGCGGGAGCATCACCTGGTCATCAACAAAAAGAGCGTCTACCGGCTATTGGCGGAGGCGGATTTGCTCCAAGGCCGTCGCTTTCCCATCGCCGCGGACCGTCCGGTCCGCCGATTGGCGGCGAACCACACCATCACGGGGCCGAATCAGCTCTGGGAACTGGATCTGAAATACGGGTACATTGCGGGACAAGACCGGTTCTTCTACCTCTGCAGTGTGATCGACGTCTTTGACCGGTCCATTCTCGGGTATCACATCGGCTGGACCTGCACCGCCCAGCAGGCCCTCCGGGCGTTACAAGCGGCCGTCGTTGCCCGACGCGCAGACTGGACGCCCGGGACAGCCCCGGTGGTCCGCACTGACAACGGACCGCAATTTGTGGCGCATGCGTGGGCGGAAGGCGTCGCGGCGTTGGACCTGGTCCACGAGCGCATCCCCAACGCCACGCCCAATAAGAATGCGCACATCGAGTCGTGGCATAGCGTGCTGGAGGCCGATTGCCTGGGTAACCAGGTGTTCCGCACCTTGGCCGAGGCCTATGACGCGGTCGCGCAGTGGATTACGTTTTATAATGAGCGCCGCATGCACGGGAGTTTGGACGACTGGCCGCCGGCGGTCTTCTACCGCTGGGTCCTGGCTGGCACGGCCCCCACCATCAGGGCGGTGCATTGCTAACGTTTCCCAAGATGATGGTAAATAAGCCCATTGGGTCGAAAACGGTTGACAGCACGTGGTTGACTCTGGATCGTCCAGCTATAGGGAGCTGGCCCGATGTCTCCCGCTCTTCGTGCTCCCTACGAACACCATTTCCGCGTGGCAGCCCATAACCCTGATACTCCCGCGGTGGATTAATCACGTCTACCGGAGGGTGGCCGCGCGGTAATCCAGACTCCGCCTAGCACCAGAAACACGCCCATGAACCCCAGCATCCACAGGACCAAACCATAAACGGATGAATGACGCGACCAGGGCCACAGCCCCCAGACAAGCGCCTCAGCCACGAGAAAACCCACCCCAATCTTGCCCAAGAGCCACGCACGTTGATGAATCTCGGCCCGTTTAGTGTCATTTATCTCGCGAGGCCCGTACCGTCTCATGATCGCGCGTCGCGGAACGCTGAGCACCGTGCCAAATGCCACGAGCGAGAGGGACAAAATCCCGTGGGTCGACAACCGGTGCATGAGCGACCCGTGGCCCATAAAGAGCACGCCGATAGCCAAAAGCACCGTGACCCCGCTCGGCGAGATCCAGGCGCGGATCTGCTTCAATCGGCGCGTCCACGACTCGGCACCGTGTTCATCTTGCATGGAACACCTCTCTTGGCCATCGTTTCTCTACGGTGAAGACGCTCTGGCTCGTCCCAGTATTCGGGTCCAGAGTCGACATAGCCGGCTCCGAAGGAGGCTTCATTTCCCCCCTCCAAGCGTCGACGTCCGGTGAGCCCGCATTCATCTCGATTACTGCCTACGGGCGAACGTGCGAATCGCCGCAGGTACGCCTTGCTTCTGAGCCCACACCACCAACTCGGGCAATCGATCACGGTCAGCCCTCGTGGCAACCAGATAAAGTCGAACCCATCGGCGCTTGTTATGGCGGAGCATGATAGCACGATTCGAGATGTAGATGGATTCAAGGTCGCCGACCGAATAAGGCACCGAACCGACGGTTAAGCCCTCCTCGTGGATTCCGAGATACAGTGGGTGACCCCAATCCCACAGCCGCGGCACTCCCACCGCGAGCCCCACGTCCCAAAGCACATTAAAGAAAATCTGGAGAGGGAACGCGCTAGTCAAAGTCTGGCTGATCAGGGGTGCGCTCAAAAACACCGGGAGTGCCCACCACCATCGTATCCCTCTATACACTCTGAACTTCATCAGCGACCCCCATAACTACTGCGCTGCTGAAGACTTCGTCGGGAGGGTAGGCAGCTCCTTCGACGACCACCGTCCATTTTCTGGCAATCCCCAAGGGCCGCGAGACCCGTCCAATGCGGGTCCTCATCGGAAGATTCGCCCCCGATACTCGATCATTAGCGATGTAAAGCAGGTATCGGACGCATCGATGCCGCCATCCCAATGGCGGTACTCGGCAGGAATTCGGAAAACGTCCGATAAACCAGACGCCCTAATCGCCAGGACACGAGGGTATGCTCACCATCACCGGCAACGTCCACTATAATGATGCCATGTTTGGCCGGAAGCGCCGTATGCGACAACCGGTGAACCATCTTCTGCGCGATCTGCTCATAGATACCTTGGGTAACAGACGATGCCGCCAAGCCATTCATTTCGACGAGCCAGCCGTCTTGATGCCACACGACTAAGCCCGCCTGTGTCCACTCGTCCGCTTGGATCGTCGTCGTGATTTCCATGCGATGCGGCGCTGATGCGGGCGGATGCAGGTTCGTCAGGGCTCCTTGGGCCGCAACGACTGAGTGGTACCGTTGCCCCGAAAAGTCCCCGACCAGTTGGGCAAGACCCGTGTTGGGCGGGAGCTTCAGTAAGGGACTATTGACAGGATAAGGCTTAACGGTGGCGATGAAGGAGACCGCATACTGATTCCGTGTGCTCATCGTTTCTGCGCTCAGCACATGATGTCCGCGAAGATCTGGCGCATGAATGGCACGGGCCTGAGGCCCCCACAACGGAACCGTGGTTGTCCTGGCGGCGATCCCCAACGCATCGGCAATAGCGACCTGCCCGGATGCCGGCTTGCGGTGCTCCGGGCTTCCGGCGGAGCGGGTAGACGCCGCCAACGCTGTCGAATGGGAGCCAACTTTATGGGAATTGTTGTGGCGGCCCGCGGCACGGCCCCCAGGAACCGTAGCAACACTTCCGCATCCGGCCAATATAACGGCTCCCATCACCAACAGGATCCCGCGTAATGCCCGCTTTTTCATCAAGTGACAACCTTCCTCTAGCCGTTCAAGTCACTGAGTATAACGCTGCTTGAGAGGCGACGTTACAACAACACGGGGGCAAGAGTGATATCATTCTTCAAGCAGATTCGCCCCCTTTAGCGCCGTAGACACGAGCCTCTACCTTGCCGATTGAACAGAGACGAGAGCAGATCCGAGCCGTTCGGTCTGCTCTCCATCTTTAGGTTGGTCGTAACCGCCCATTTTAGCCGCATTGTGGTCTCATGGCCAAGCCCCATCCGAATTAACAATTAACGGGGCGTTCTGCTCTGTGACGTCCGGGCCCGACTGAACGCGATGCACGCGATACCGAACGCGACGGCGACCGACACGGCCCCGAGCCAACTAATGGCCCGGATCGAGGACCCGACCGCAATCCCTCCCACGGCGGCACCCATGGCAAAGCCGAGCTGCACAAAGGAGCTATTGAGACTCAATACCATACCGGACACCTCCGGCGCGAGCGAGAGCAGGTTGAAGTTCTGGGTCGGTCCAAACGTCCAAGCCGCCGTCGCCCAGAGCATCAGTAACGGGATGGCGGCGACCCTGGTTCCGGCCATGATGGACAAGAGGACCAACACGAGGGCATGGATCACCATGTCACTCAGCAAGGTGCGTCTCGTGCCGATGCGATCCGACAACACGCCCCCGAGCTTCGAGCCCATTAAGCTTGCCATCCCCAGGGCAAAGAGCACGACGCTGATCTGCCCTTTACCAATCATCACCACATGGGTTAGGAATGGCGTAATATACGTGTTCATCATCGAATACGCAATAAAGACGAACAGGGTCACCGCCAGGGCCAGCGCGATGTTAGGATTCTTTAATAGGGCGAGTTGCTTCCCGAGCGGGACCGGCCCTTCGACGGACATCGCGGGAATCACTCGGGCGACGGCGAACAGACTCAGCAACGTCAACAACCCGATGGCCCAAAAAATCACCTGCCAATCGTAGGCCGCAGCCACCACGCGGCCGATGGGCACGCCAAAGACGAGAGATGCGCTGAATCCCAGCGATACGTTGGACATGGCGCGTCCCTGCCGTCCCGGGGGTGCAAGCGTCGCTGCGGTGGCATACGCCGTCACGACAAAGACGCCCGCACCGATCCCTAACACGACGTACGCCATCAGCAAAAATCCGAAACCCGGAATGGCCATGAGGCCACATCCGACGAGTATGATGGTCAGTGCCAGCAGCAGTTGCTGGCGCCGATCAGTCTTGGCGGTGGCGAGAATGACGAGCGGTGTTCCCATCGCGTTTGACAACGCGAATACCGTGATCAGTTGTCCCGCGGCCGAAATCGACACGCCGACCGATGCCGCCACCGTCGCCAAAATCCCCACGATGGCAAATTGAGACGTGCCCACCAAGAAGCTCATCCCCGTGAGCATGTAGATTTTCCCGTTAGGGGTCACGGATGCGGGCCTCCCCTCGGTAGACGGGCGGTGGTCACATCCCCAACCCGGCCACGGTGGACCCCGCGGATATCCGGTGCCCCGCCCGTCATCGGGACATCGCCGTCAAATATCCAGCACACGACGGCTCAGACCCTTCACGATCTCCGGGTCCTGGTGCGAAAAAAACAGGCTTTGCTGGGTATCCAGCGTGGCAATTTCCGCCATCTCTGCGGGACTCAGGACGAAGTCGAAAATCTGGTAATTGTCCTGGATCCGTTGGGTGTGCACGGACTTGGGAATGGCCACGATCCCACGTTGGACCAACCATCGCAAAATGACCTGCGCGACCGATCTGTTGTGGGCCCCCGCAATGGACACCAACACGTCATGCTGGAAGATGTTGTTGCGACCTTCCGCAAACGGCCCCCACGACTCCATCTGGACGTGATACTCGGTCATAAGTTGGGCACTGGCGACTTGCTGATTGAACGGGTGCGTCTCAATTTGGTTGACCGCGGGCACCACATCGTTGTGGAGGATCAAGTCGACCAGCCGATCCATGGAGAAGTTACTGACTCCGATCGATCGGATCCGCCCGTCCCGATACAGTTCCTCCATCGCCCGCCACGATCCATACACATCGCCGAAGGGCTGATGAATGAGATACAAATCCACATAATCGAGTTGGAGCCGCTCCAGGGACTTCGCGAAGGCCCGCTGGGTGCGCTCATAACCCGCATCCTGAATCCAGAGTTTCGTCGTGATAAACAGGTCTTCTCGGGGAACGCTGCTCCGTTGGATGGCGCGACCGACCGCCGCTTCGTTTTGATATGATGCCGCCGTGTCGATCAGTCGGTAACCTGCCGCCAGAGCATCCAGGACGCTTTGTTCGCACACCGCCGCGTCGGCGATCTGGTACACCCCAAAGCCGAGAATCGGCATCGCCACCCCATTGTTCAACAGGACCGTTTCCATCCGACAACCTCCTCGTGTTCTGGTTTGTGGTGGCCAGGTCACCTGCTTGGTAATCTGTTCCACCACGCGGTCGCCTATACCGGGACAGGCCCGCCGCTACCGATTCATTATGAAATTCATCGGGCCGCAACCGTTATCGCATTCGTCCCAAATGATTGCCTAATTCTCTCACCGCGATTTAATAGGGAGACCATCATCGACTATAATCGGACTCACCACGCGAGACGAAATGAGGGAGATTGATGCCCGACAGAACAGAGAACCCGGCGGCGGAACTCGTCACCTTAGTAGCACGTCATTGCCAGACAGACGGGGTGCATGCGACCGCCCTGCCGGCCGTCTTTTTCATGCGTCACGGCATGCGCGCCGAACCCAGCTATGGGATGTACAAACCGTCATTTTGCCTCGTGCTGCAAGGGGCGAAGCAAGTCTGGCTGGGACCGGAGTGCTTTACCTATACGCCGGCCGACTATCTCGTGGCCTCGGTAAACTTGCCGGTCATCGCCCAGGTGACCAGCGCCTCGCTTGACCGACCGTACTTAGGTTTTAAGGTGGAGTTTACGCCGGATCAGGTGTTATCGGTGTTAAGGAATTTCCCTCGCGACATGGGTCCGAAGGATCCGGTGCAGCGCGCCATGTTCGTCAGTCGCATGGAGCCATCGTTGTTCGAGGCCGTCATCCGGCTGGTGCGGTTGCTCAACCAGCCGGCGGACATTCCCGTCCTCGCCCCGCTGATCACGCAAGAAATTCTCTATCGGGTGCTGCAGGGATCGCATGGCGCGGCCCTGGCGCAAATCGCCACCGCCGGCAGCGCGGCCTCCCGCATCAACGACGTCATCGATTACCTGTTGCATCGCTTTGCGCAAGCTCTTCGGATCGAAGACCTGGCCGACATGGCGCACATGAGTGTGTCGTCCCTGCATCGGCACTTTAAAGCGGTTACCGCCATGAGTCCGATCCAATTCCAAAAAAACCTGCGTCTGCAGGAAGCCCGGCGTTTGTTGGTATCGGAAGCAACGGACGCCGCCGACGTCGCGTTCCGGGTGGGATATGAAAGCCCTTCGCAGTTTAGTCGGGAATATACCCGCATGTTTGGCTTGCCGCCAAGACACGACATCCGGCGCCTACGGGCCGCTTATGACCCCACCTTCAATGAATGAACGACGTATCGATGGCGGATGGTAGCACCGGTGTTCCGACGAGACCGCCTTATTCTTAAGGCGCTAAACGGCCCAATTCCGCCAGGAACGTTAATGCAGTAACGCCCCCGAGTGTCCCGTAAGAGGTACTAGCGAACTCACAAAACAACTTCATGGGCTCGCGCCGCTCAACACGACATCCTCCCATCGACAAATGCGACCGTCCTACAGATCCAGTTGGACGACCAGCGGGGAATGATCCGAATATCTGGCGGTCCGCTCACCATGCGAATACCAACATGCGCTGACCTGGTCCCGAACGGGGTCCGACACCAACGCATGGTCCAGGCGAAATCCCTTCTTGTTCTTCGCGTTGCTGTACCAGCTGAACTCTTGGTGGCTACCGTTCTTGAGACGCCAGGCATCGTGCCACCCCGTTGTCAGGAGACGCTCGAAGCTGTCCCCACATTCAAACGGTGTGCCCTCCGCGTCAACCGGCAATCCGGTGTTCAAATCTCCAATGATGAGCGCGGGCCCCGTGACAAGCTGTTGGGCCCTTTCGACCACCTTGGCCCAAAACAGGGGTTTCGGCAGGCCCATGGGGATATGAACAGCCAAAATCTGTAACCCTTGCACGGCGACCTCCATCCACCGGTGCTTTTCGGCGGGCACGATGGACGTCACGTGTGGCGACACGCTGCTCTTCGCGGCGATCAACAGCCCATTCTCTTTGGGGGCAGCACCCGAACCGTACTGGTCATGCCATCCCGCTTCCCGGAGGCGCTGCTTGATAAAGTCTCCCTTCGGCCCTGCCCAGAATTCCGTCAAAACTAAAACATCCGGATCATGGGTGACGAGAGTGTCGGTAATCTTCGCGAGCCGTTGCTGGCTGCCACCTTGCATGATATTCCATGTCAGAACCTTCATAGTTAAGCCATCTCTTTTCCATCCATTGTCGAATTGCCACGTGGTGCTTCCCGGATATTCAGTCCATCACGTCTCCCTGTCTAAGTTCGGTGTACCAGTTGGCGACTCCTTCCGAGACTTACGCCCCCGAGGCTTCATCATTAGCGGCGCCAAGGTTTAACGGCGTATTCCTTAAGACTCCAAGACTCCGAAAAATCGCCTTAACGCCCCGTCCCTTTCGCGGACCCGAGCAATGCACTAGCAATATTTGACATAGTCCCAAGAATCCTTCAGGATCGCGTTGAGTCGCTAGTGTATACCACACGAGCGTCCATCCCCGTGCAACTTTCCGAGCGGTATTAAAGTCGCGCACCAACGAGGGAGGCAGAGAATTGCCACACAATCCGAGCATAGCCCACCAACTGATGGTCCAAACCCTGATGGGGCGGATAGAAGGAGACGGATTCACCATCACGCATGCGGCAGGAATTGACGCGCACCCAGATCCGACGTCGATCGGTGGCCATGAACCGGACATCATCGGGAAGGACGATACCGGTCTCAAGGCCATTGGCGAGTGCAAGACCGGAGAAGACCTAACCGCCAAACATACCAAAGAGCAACTCCATATATTTGCTCATCAAAGAATGCTGAAATCCAAAAGAATGGTGCCATTCTACGTGGCGGTGCCGACAGGATACGAAGACGAGCTGGAAGAAGTGCTAGAGGAACTTGGCATTGCCGAGCAGGATAGCGTCATCCGGGTATATATCCGATTCTAAGGATGATTTTCGGCCCAAAAAATCGTCTGGAAGCGCAGCGCGTTTTCGCCCCCAAACGTGCGTCATTAATAGCATGTAGTAATCATCCTTCTAAGGTCTATCAGTCTGGAACTCGCAATGGCTCTAACCAGCAATGGTAAACTCAGTGCAAAAAGTATGTGGGAAAGGAGCGTTCCCTTGACTACCCCAACGGATATTTTCGATATCGGACCGTTTGGATGGCCTCCAAATCTGGTTCCCAGTGCAGATCTTCACGCCACCGAATGGCTGCAGGACCCCGCACGGTGGAAAAGGTGGGACGCCGGGAAAATGGCATTGCCCGGCCGCGTCATTCCGCTCGGCTACACCCATTACTTTCGCATTAATCATCCCGCCTGGAAGACCGTACTGAGCAAACCGGGCATGAAATGGTACGAAGTCATCGAACGTCGTGTGTCGTGGAAGGAGGTTGCAGCGTGGGGCGGGAAGTCATTGGAAGATGTCGCGTTCTTCACGGACATCGTGCCGGATGCCGCTATGATTCCGGCGGATGCCCCCTTTGATCAAAGACCCTACCGCTTGTCTCCCGAAGTGTTCCACTTGCTGGAACCGGCCCTCGCTGCATTAACCGCGACGCCATATTCCACGTGGGTTTCTTTCTGGGACGGTGGTCGATGGAACAATGCCAACCTACCCGCTATCTTGGACGATCGCACACGCCCGGACTACCCGCAGCGCCAGCAACAACGGCAGGCGTTGTTGCAACAGATTCAGACCGTGCCCCGATGGGCTCCTCCGGGCTGGGCCCCGGGCGGACGCCCGTATTGGCTGGCGCACGGGCCCGTTGGGGCCGTATATGACCTAGCCCGCGGCATCTACAAGGCCGAACCCAATTTCTGGTGGCCCGACGATCGGGCTTGGTGCCTGTCCACCGAGATCGACTTTGACTTCACGCTCATCGGTACTAATGAAGAAGGGGCCAGAAGGCTGCTGGCCATTTCGGATTTGGAGATATACGCGGTCAATGCAGACTAGGCCCCTCGCGCTCTACGGATGCTGTTCCACGGCGCCAGACCGCTAATGCGTTATTGCCCCCGAATGTCCCGAAACCTTCCTCCCACGACGACCCATCCGGAAGGCATCGCAAGGTCCGCAAATGCTTCCGGAATGGACCGCATGGTGTGGTGATACCCACCGCGGTCCCGTATAATTGGCCATGAATACCAACGGCGGTGCGGTGTTCCCAAGGAGTAGGTCGGCGCGGGGACGGATGGTCCGGGCGGACTCCCGTAGCATCGTCCACGAGAGGAGTGGATCGGAATGGAAGCCCTGCAGATGGCGCGTCGTGCGCTCCGGTTGGAGTGGGTGTCCATCGGTTGGATAATCATTGAAGCCACCGGCGCTCTCTGGGCGGGAGTCCAAGCCCACTCCGTCGCGTTAACCGGGTTCGGTGCCGATAGTCTGATTGAGCTGCTATCCGCCGGCATTTTAGTTCAGCGGTTGACGCTCCAGGTGCGCGGGGGCGATGCCGAAACCGTGGAGGCGGCCGAGCATCGCGCTGCCCGATGGGCCGCCGGCCTCTTGGGCCTATTGGCGCTGTACCTTGTTGGGGCGGCGGCGTGGGAGCTGTTCGGCCATCTCCACGAAACCGCGAGTCCCTTGGGAATGATCTTGGCGACGGTTTCTGTCGCGCTGATGGTCTGGCTGGCCCGATCCAAACGGGTGCTGGGGCAGACCTTGGGCAGCGCGGCCTTGCAGGCCGACGCCGCCGAAAGCGTGGTGTGTGCGTGGATGGCGGCCACGGCCTTGGTGAGTCTGGCCGCGAATTGGGCCTTTCACTGGACATGGGTCGATCCCCTGGCCGCTTTACTGATCGCCTATTGGGTGGTCCGGGAAGCGCGGGAGGCCTGGGAAGAAGCGCACGAAGAATGACCGCGTCGATGGTCAAAAGAACCCCACGAAGTCCTGTACGCTAAACCACCCGGCGGCACTTTCTGCTATTCTCCCCCAATCGTCCGTGATTAACCACGTTAAGGAAATAAACGGCGGCACCGTCTGATAACAGTGCCGCCGTTTCGCCGCCGGATGCACGAGCTGTCCCGAGCGGCCACGTTTCCCGCGTCACTCGCGCTGAGAATCATCGTGAAGCAATAGGTCAGTGAGTTTCGCCTGGTTAAAACCGACGATAACCTCGCGTTGGTCGTCTCATTCAATCACCGTGGTCGGGGTGGCGCTGGCACCCAGCGCCATTAACTCGTCCATCCACTGTTCGTTTTGCGTAAT